>JAGXLK010000254.1 GCA_018334735.1 Planctomycetota bacterium
TCTGAGAGAAGTCCTCTCGTCCCTGGAGAGGAAAAAGATTTGCCGGAGAAGGAGCTCGAACTCCGGCGGGGGCATATTACACACGGAATGCGTGATGATGATACGGATTATACAATCATCGGTCTGCGTGCTCTGGAGGAGAAAGGGAAAAATTTTGATTCCCGCGATATTGCGCAGATGTGGCTTGAACTACTGCCTTATCAAAAAACGTATACGGCCGAACGCGTGGCGTATCGCAATATAGTTAACGGTCTTTGGCCCCCCGAAAGCGCACGTTACCGCAATGCCTATCGTGAATGGATCGGCGCTCAGATTCGTGCTGATGCCTGGGGTTATGCCTGTCCTGCGCGACCGCAAGAGGCCGCGGAGCTTGCCTACCGGGATGCCGTTGTGAGCCACACACGCAACGGGATTTACGGTGAGATGTGGGTGGCGGCGATGATTGCAGCGGCATTTGCCACGGATTCTCCGCGTCGGATCATTGAAATTGGTCTGTCGGAAATACCCGGGGATTCCCGTTTGAACGCTGCCATCCAGCAGGTGATTGAATGGTATGAAGAAGATCTGTCCGCGGAAGAAGCGACGACGAGATTGCTTGAAGAATTTGGCGAATACAGTCCGGTGCACACGATTAATAACGCTGCCATAGTTGCAATGGCATTGTTGTGGGGTGGAGAGGATTTTACCCGGGGAGTCGGGTTGGCTGTCATGCCGGGGTTGGATACGGATTGCAACGGGGCAACGGTGGGGTCGGTGACAGGGGTTATGATTGGGGAAGAAGGGATCCCGGAGAATTGGAAGCAACCGTTGAATGACCGTCTGGAGTCGGCGGTTTTTGGCGATTTCCAGGTCCGGATTTCCGATCTCGCTGCTCGCACCCTCCCTTTACAAAGACTTCGTGTCAGTGAATGAAACTCATCACATAATGAAGGATCGTGCAGATGACAATCTGTGAACCGGAAACTGGGGGTAGCCTGCTGTGCATCAGGCTCAGCGGGCTGGGCGATGTTATTCATACTCTGAATGCCTTATCGTTGCTTCGGAGACATCGTCCTCTGGCTCACATCACTTGGTTGGTTGAAGATCGTTTTGCGGGGCTTCTTGAGCAGCACCCTCATATTGATGAGTTGATAACTATCCCGCGAGTTGAGTGGGGACGTTCCCTGAAGAACCCGCTGAAATGGAAACAAATGCTGCCGGAGATTGCCGAACTGCTGGCAGATTTGCGCGGTCGTCATTTCGACGCAAGCATTGATTTTCAGAGCAGTTTGAAAAGCGCCTGGATAGTTGCGTTTGCCGGAGCGAACAAGAAAATCGGTTTCAGCCCGCCAGTGTCAAGGGAGATGAGTCACCTTTTCCAGTCTCACACGGTTTATGCTCCTTCTGAGGGTTGTCACAGGATAGAACGTTACCTTGCTTTGCTTGCGCCTCTGGGTATTCCCACGCGTTTTGCCGTCCCCGTGATCCCGATCCAACGGCGATTTGCTGAGGTTATTGGCGAAGTCTGTGGTGAGATTTCGCGTCCGTTGGTTGTTATTCACCCGGGAACCAGCAAATTCGCGTCTTTCAAAAGATGGAGCCCGGAAAAATATGGGGCTGTTGCTCGTTATTTAATGGATGAGTATGGAGCGGGCGTTATGGTGACTTTCGGACCGGGCGAAGAGGCGCTTGCTCACAGGGTTATTGGTGCTACCAGGCACCGCGCCGTGCTGGCGCCCCGGTTCAGCCATCTTCAGCAGTTTGCCCACCTTCTTCGAGAAGCAGATCTTTTTCTGGGGAGTGATACGGGACCGATGCATCTGGCTTCGGCTCTTGAAGTTCCTGTGGTGGCGCTTTTTGGGCCGAAAGATCCGGAACAAACCGGACCCTATTGCAGCAGAAGCGAAGTAGTTGTGGCGGATGTGGGTTGCCGTCCCTGCAATAAGCGACGGTGCAGCGATCGACGTTGTATGCGTGAGATAAACGTTGATATGGTGTGTGGTGCGGCCGAACGTGTGCTGAACGGCGGGGGCGGCAAGAGGGCGTTTGAAGGTCCGATCCGCGGTCCTTTTACAACCCGATTTGAGCTCGGGAAATGGGAAGGTGCAATTAATACGCAATACAGCTCCCCGGAATTTTACCGCTGGCTCAGCAAGCACGATGAACCAGAGGGGAAATGGGAGAATGATGAGTTCGAGGGGCCATCTTCACTTGCATTTACGCGGGCCCGAATCGAGGAAAGGGACAGGGACCTTTCTGTCAGAACATGCCGTTTCAGTGGGCAGTGGTTCAGCAGTATATTGAGCAGGATGGCTGGAGGATTCGTCCGTAACGCGGGCGTAGTCTCAGCGCGTGTGATTGAGGCTAACCCGCACGTACCTGTTCGAGTTTGCGTGATGCGGAACCACCAGCACGAGGAGGTGAGGGATGTAACTCTGCATGAGCGGATGCCGGGGGCAATTACTCTGAGAAACTGGCTGAAAAATCGGCGAGAAGGCCGTTCGGATGTTTCCGAGAAGGAAGAAATGATATTGATCGAGAGGTTAGCAAACTTGGTTCGCGGGTTTCATGAAAGCGGTTTGTTTCAGGGGGATTTGAATAATCAGAGTGTATTGTTGGGAGGAGCTTCGGCGTTAGAAGAGAAGATCTTCTGGATTGTGGATTCGGCGAGGACTTGTTGGGTTGGCTGGTTGCCAGTGTTTTTGCGTGATTTGCTGAATGCCCACGACGTAAAATCTCTTTTCGATGCGTTGCCTTTGTTTGTTAACCCAGAGAGCCAGGGCCTTTTTTTGCGATCTTATTTTGACGATTTTATCGAATCCAAACCGCGTCAACGGTTTATCAAATGGTATATTGCTCTGTTCGGGGTTGGTGGCGAATAGTTCATCGGGGCTGTGGTGTCAGAATAGAACCAGATGGGGAAAGGAGCAAAAAAAGCGGCCTTTGTTTGACAGGCAATAGTTTGTATGGTATTTTTTTAAGATGTGTGGCATCTGTTAGAGTTACTCTTTATTAAGCACTCTTTGAATTGCCGGGGGGAGGTGCCCGGGTAATGTAAGGGTGAGCACCTGACTGAGGAGCGCCCGAAGGAGCGGAGACAAAGTATGTGTGGAGATTCTTCCGCAGCACAATGGAATTGTAAGAAAATTGTCGAACACATACAACGTTTGGAAGACCGGGGCGATGAACTTTCCTACAATCGGGTGGCAGAAGAATTGCCCGATTTGCTGAGTGCTGCGAATTATCATTTCGGAAGCTGGAAAGATGCTGTTGAGGCAGCGGGGCTGGATTATGAGGGAGAAGTGCGCCGGATTCCTAAGTGGACAAAAGAAGTTGTCGTTGAGGTTGTCCAGGAAGCTTATGAAAAAGGAGTTGACCTTTCCTGGACCAATGTCTCGGGGGATCCGGAATATTCGGGTGTGGCTTATGCAGCAATTCGTAGCTCGCGTTTTGGGAGTTGGGATGCAACTCTCAGGGCTGCGGGCATTGATCCTTCAGAGGTTCGACGTTACGAATCGTGGAATCGTGAGAAAGTACTCCGCAGGATCCGCGAACGCAAACGAAAAGGGCTCCCGCTGAATTCAAAAGCGATGCAGGAAAACGATTGCAGGTTGTTCAACGCAGCACTAAAAAGATTCCAGGGCTGGGACAAAGCGTTGGAAGCCGCCGGTGTCGATCCTGATGAAGTTTATAAACGAAGGCGGTGGAGCAAGCAAATTATAAAAAAAGAAATTAGGAATTTGGGCAGGGAGGGCGAGAAACTGGCAGCCCCGGCGATGCGGAAGCAGCACTCTGCTCTCTATAGTGCCGCAGTAAAGTATTTCGGCTCGTGGGCGCAGGCCCGCCGGGCTGCTGGAATCGGCCGTGATTTCCAGAGAAATTCTGAGGACAGTTCTGAATAATGCCGCATTGCTCCAAAGGCCCGGCACTTTCTGCTGTTGGCTTCGATGAGGACCATCAATCTCCCCAGGGTATCAGCTTCCTACAAAAAAAGGCCGTGAGTTCGTCTCCGTGCGGTATTTCTGATATTTTTCGCGGTGGCAGTTGCAAATGCGCGGGGTTTATCCTTTATGATATTTGGGAACAGCAGGGTTTTCTATTTTCTCTGCTCCAAAAGATTAACCGAATTTTGTAGCTTTGTCCGGTTTTTCAGGAAAGCCCCTTGGAGTTTATGCAGTCCAGAAGTTCCGTTAGTTCGTGTTGTTCGATCCGGATTTCCGGTTGTCTTTCCTTTAGCGCTGGAGCGGGCGTAGGCGGGAAGAATATTGTGGAAATCGAGCGTAGCTTTTTAGATACCAGAGACAATGTATAAATCACCCCTGCGGGAACAGTTGAGTCTGGTCAAACGCTTTTACAGATTTGCCTTGCCCCAGTGGAAGTTGATGATTGTGGCCGTTGTTGCCATGACTTTGACATCGGCTTTGTGGGGATCACTTGTGTTGTTGCTGAGGCCGGTTCTTGAGGGGATGGTAGGGCAGATGCAGCGAGAGTCTCAGACTGCTGCAGTAGCGCCTGCATCACAAAGTGAAGAACCCCAGGAGATAGCCGATCCCGTTTCGGAAGGCGTCGAAGAGGTAAAGGGGAAAATTGGGGAGAAGATACGACAGTGGGGTCCTATCAGAAATCTGTTGGAATATGTAGGGCCAGGACCGGAGCAACTGGCCCACATAGCTGTCGTGATCGTCGCTCTGATAGCACCTTTGTGGGTAATCTTTGCATTTCTTGAAACTTTCTGCACGGAACGTGTGATTTGGAAAACGATGGCTTCGGTTCGGGTAACTGTTTTTGAGAGACTTTCCCGGTTGCCTCTCGCGTTTTTCGCAGGCCGTCGGACTGGCGATTTGATAAGCCGATTGACAAACGACATCAGCACTACTCGGAGTGCGGCAAAGATGCTTTTTAAGGATGTTTTCAAACATCCTATTCAGATTTTGGTTTTTATGTCGATCGCTTTTTATCACAGTTGGCTCCTGACATTAGTGGTTATCGCGGTTGCTCCGATAATTGGGCTGGTTATGAGCCGCTACGGGAAACGCATACAGAGACATGGTCGCAAGACCTTGGAGCGGTTTGGGGATATCACTGAAGCTATCAGCCAGATGTTCAGTGGCATAAGAGTTGTCAA
>JAGXLK010000255.1 GCA_018334735.1 Planctomycetota bacterium
TTTCGTCTCCGGCGTCAAGGCTCGGTATGATGAGATCGATGGCGTCGCAATCATTCCGGACTTCGGGCAGAAAAAAAAGCGTGCCATTTGTCAGCAGGCAGTTGGGCAGATCGGATATTTCCCGGAGCCTACGGGCAATCTCACCGAACCGGGAGTGAAGTGCAGGTTCTCCGGAGCCTCCGAGCGTAAGATAATCCGGTTGTGGCCCCTCTTTGATTTTGCGGTCCACCTGTGCGAACACGTCGTCGACCGGGGCGTAAATTTTCCGTTCGAGTGTGGTCTTTGGAGTTGGGCCGAGCTGGCAATAAACGCAGTTCAGAGAACAGGTTTTCCTCGGGACCAGGTCGATTCCGAGTGAGGCGCCGAGCCGGCGAGAGGGAACGGGGCCATAGACGTAACCGGACATGATTTTGCCTCACGTAGCAATTTTGATGTCCAAGATAGGTGATCCCTCGTGGGCGTCAAGGCCGCTAACACGCAGAGAAAGTCCGTCGACTTCAATCAGGTCGGCGATCGTTGAACCTATAGGGTTGGGCCTCATGGGACTGCGGACAGCGAATACGCCTCGTTTGGGACGACTGCGGTTGCCACGAGGATGGACAGTCAGGATCTGCCGATCGCTTTCCGATAGTTCGTGCATCCAGTAGAGAATCTGGAGCCTGTCCGCATGCTCGATACGCAAGAGAGCGGGTTCGTATTCCGGGGCTATCTCCATTCGTTGAAAGTCCTCTTCCCGGTAGACAACTCCAATCGGGCGAACTTGTATGGAAGGTATGTTAGTCATCGGAAACCGAGCAGGATTCTGACTCACACTCGCTGCAGGAGCTGGTATTTTTCTTGCGGCTGTCGGTTGCGTAAAAGCCTGATCCCTTGAAAACCAGTGCGGCTCCGCCGTGGATCACGCGGTCAACCGGGCCACTGCATTTCGGGCAGACCTCAAGGGGATCCGCAGTTATTCTTTGCATTTCCTCGAATCGGTGTCCGCAGTCTTTGCAAACGTATTCGTAAGTTGGCATGGCTGTAACCTCCTTGCCATGAGCCCGGAGTTTGCCGGGAATGCGACCAGAAAAGGATATTCTGGACTTTCTTTAAGTGGGTGATTTTACTGAAGGAAACTCTTAGTTTATTGGAAAAGTGCTTTCATTGCAACACTTTAGCCGATTTCCGTAAAGAGAATGACCAGGGACGGCGTTCCGGCAGGCGGGCTTTTGCGCGAACATCTTGCCCCTCAGGACGGAAAAAACGGACCGTCCGTCAATTTTGGCCGCGCATCAATGATTCTCTCCCATTCCCCCATTCCGCGGGGGAAGAAAAGCCGCGCTCGGGGTTCGTCGTGATAAGCAGGCCAGACGTATGCCCCGACATCGTAGTTCTTCTCCATGCGATCAAGCCCTCAGGTTTGGCAGGACTTAAGATCAATGCGTTGTGTTTAAATATTTTCAAAGAAGCTCGAGGCTTTATCGTAACTGATTTTTGCTGCATGCTTTACGTCAAGATCCCAGATATCCTGATTGAAAATTTCGAGAGACACAAAACCATTGTAGCCTGTGTCCCGTACGGCGCCCAGTATTTCTTGGAGCGGAATAGCCCCCTCGCCTGGAAGGATGCGCATCCCGTCTTCGGCAATCTCGCGGTAAACATCGGGGCAGTCGTTGAGATGGATGAGCAGGATATCATCCCCGGAGAGATTGCGAATGTCACTGACCTTCGAAATTCCCATATAGAAATGGAAAGTGTCAAAGAGAACGCCGATATTGTCGCGTTGAGTCCGGTTGGCTATATCGGCCGCCGTCGCCACGGACCCGATCAGTCCTCCCCCTTTTATGAATTCAATGGCAAGGGAAACACCGTAGGGCTCGGCGATGTCGCAGCAGCGAGCCATGCCTTCCACCAGGGTATCGTATTTGTCGGGAGTGACGGGGGAACCGGGGACGGTGGGTATAACCACCAGGGTTTCGGCGCCGAGAGCCTGGCACATTTGCAGTCGCGTCTTAAACTGGTCAAAACTTTCTTTTTCCGACTCGTCGGCGGAAAACGTCAGAGCGGAAAAACAGGCACCAGCCGCCGCCATATTGTTGTCATTCATGAGCTGGCTGGCGTCTTTAAGATCTTTGCCGTCTTTCATATAGTCATCGATTTTGCTCAGCCAGATTTCCATAGCATCAAATCCGGCCTCCGCATAGGCGATGACGTCTTCCTCGAAAGAAGCCGGCATGGTTGTTGCCGGATTTATTGACAGTTTCATAAGCACGTGGCTCCTCTTGCGAAAAGAATTGATTTCATGCGGTTAATGAGCAAACATAGCGGTTCCAGAGAAATTTGACAACCGAGGAATTTGCGTTGTGGGTTGGCAAGAACGATAAGGAATGATAGGATATTGAGCTTCGCCGGGCGAGGGTCAGGCATTTCGACCTGCGAATCCGGGAAAACCCCACGGGCGAGTCTGTGTCAAAGTGCCGCCGACCTCCTGCCGCGTCGTGAGCTATTGGGAGCAGAAAGATCACCCCCGATTCGTCGGCACAAGTCGTCACCTGACCCAGGGAGCGATTTTTACCGACAACGTGCGATGGAATGCGGATGAATTGACCTTGCGAGGGGAAAGCGAAGTCGTCGGCGGCCACCCGTGCGAGGTGCGGATCCACATGCCGGAGGGGTTCGAACCTGTCGAGCCCGACCTGCGTTCCGAACAGGCCGTTACCAAGCTGATGCTCCGGTCGGACAACTCGGAAAACGTCGAATGGCAGATGAAGTTCTCGAAAGACTGAATAGTTTCGTTCTAACAGTTATCAGTACAGTCAGCCAAAATGGGGATTAGATCATGATTCATGTCAACATGTACGTCCTGTGGAAGGATCTTTCTGCCGGAACCCGGAAGTCCATCGTAGCTCTTTTCGTTTTTGCTTTTCTCCTTCCGGCTCAGCCCGGTGTTGGGGCCGATTCCGTAGAGGAGCTATCGAAAGAAAAGGCCGAGAAAATCGCGCAGCAGCTCCGGGAGGAAATACGCTACCACGACCACCGGTACTATGTTCTCAACGACCCGGAAATTTCGGACGAGCAATACGATGCGCTCAAACGAAGGCTTGCGGCCATTGAAAAAGCGTTTCCCGATTTGCGTGCCAAGGATTCTCCCACGCAAACCGTTGGGGCGCAACCCGCTTCCGGGCTCCCGGAGGTCAAACACCCGACACCAATGCTGAGCCTGGAGTCCACCACCCGGGAATTGGAAGTAAAAACTTTTGACGTAGCATGCCGGAAGGCCCTGGGAGTGAAGGAGATTGAATATCTGGCCGAGCTGAAATACGACGGGCTCGCGGTCGAACTGACCTACAAGAAAGGCACACTTGTGCGGGCCTCAACGCGGGGTGATGGTGAGACGGGCGAAGATGTGACGCCGAATGTGAAAACCATCCCCGACATCCCGGAGAAACTGACGTTCTCATCCGACGGGTTTGTGCCGCCGAGGTTAACGGTCCGAGGCGAGGTCTACATGTCTAAAGACGATTTCCGCGCCCTGAACCGGAAACGCCGTGCTGCCGGTCGGCACCCGTTTGCAACGCCCCGCAACGCAGCGGCTGGGTCGCTGCGTCAGAAGGATCCGGCTGTGACGGGCCGGCGGAGGCTCGGAGCGTACTTTTACGGTCTTGCTGATCACGATCAGGTCCGCTGTGCAACGCAGAGGGAGCTGCTCGAGCAATTTGTGCGCTGGGGGCTGCCCGTTCACAAGCTCCGCCGACAGTGCGAGGATATCGAGGCCGCTATCAAGTTCCGCGACAGTGTTGCCGAGCGGCGAGAACAGCTGAAACTCGCCGTGGACGGAATCGTGATCAAAATAAACCGTTTTGATTACCAGCGCCGCCTTGGTCGGAAACGCACGAGTCCGCGCTGGGCGATTGCGTTCAAGTTTCCCCCGAAAAAGGCGGTGACAGAACTCCGCGGTATCGAGTTTGAAGTCGGCCGCACGGGACTTTTGACGCCCGTGGCGGTGCTTGAGCCGGTGGAGATCGGTGGCGTTCGAGTCTCCCGCGCGAATTTGCACAGTCCGGTGGTGATTGAGAAGAAAGGACTGAAAATTGGCGATTCCGTGATGGTGCGGCGCGCCGGCGATGTCATCCCTGAGATCGTCGGGCCGGTTGTGTCTCTGCGGGACGGTTCCGAAAAGCCGTTCCGGGTGCCCACAACCTGCCCATCCTGCGGAGCGAAACTGAAACGGGGTAAGTACGGTGGCCTTTACTGCACGGGCGCCGAATGCCAGGCTCAGTTAACCGAACGTCTGGCCCATTTTGTCTCCCGGGACTGTATGGATATCGAAGGTTTTGGCAGGCGAACGGCCGAACAGCTCGTAAAAGCCGGTTTGGTGAAATCAGTGGCCGACATTTACGGCCTGCGGACGGAGGATCTTTTCCCGTTGAGCGGCTTTGCGCAGAAATCGTCGGGGAAGCTTCTGCGGGCCATACAGGCCTCACGCCGAGCGCCGCTCGACCGTGTTATTTACGGTCTGGGGATACCCGAAATCGGGGAAGTCCGAGCGGTAACGCTGGCGCGCCATTTTGGTTCTCTCGATGAGTTACTTCAGGCGGAGACGGGAGATATCGCAAAGCTGAATGGCATTGGCCCCACAGTTGCCGCCAACCTGAAGGATTTCATCGGTCGGGATGCCAACCGGAAGACCATCAAGAAATTGATCGATGCCGGCGTCGGTGCCGGACGGTGAAATCGCGGTCCGTTCCACTCGACGTTGTGGGTTCAGCCGGTCGTCGGGCTTTCGGATACAAGGGGCAGTGAGAAGTTCGACCCAAACGGGTCCACGCCGAACTGCAATGCCGCAGATGGGCCGCCGCCGACCGAAACTCCAGAAGGGGCGCGACCTTGTGGCGGAGCGTCTCAAAGAACCGCACGGCCGCGGCCTTGAGAACAAAATCCTCGTCGGCCGGCAGCCGGGGCGGTTTTTCCGAATCGTCCAGCTTGAAAACGTGAATCACGCGGGGCGGCGGATCCCAAACCGGCAGCCCGTCGCGCACGCGGAGTTTGAGGATCTGCCCGAAATGCACCCTGTGTGCCAGCCTGAGGAAACGCCGGCACGGCGCCGGCAGATCCGATGCCCTTATCTGTTTGTTTGCTTCTGCCA
>JAGXLK010000256.1 GCA_018334735.1 Planctomycetota bacterium
GAGATGAAAATTTGCATTGTTGGAGCCACGGCGTATACGAGCCGAGAACTGATCCGTATTCTCCTCCATCACACGGAAGCGAAAATTGTGCATCTGGGTGGCCGGCGTGAGGGGAATCCTCGCATATCCGAGATTTTCCCGTCTCTGCGGGGTCGCTGCGATATGAAAATGGGCGGCCTGGAGGTCGATACGCTCGAGGAAAAACCGGATATTGCGTTTTTCACGCTGCCCCATCAGGTCAGCCAGAAGTACGTGCCATCTTACCTGGAAGCGGGAATCCGCTGCATCGATTTCAGCGCGGATTACCGGCTGAAAGATGTCAATGTCTACCAGAAACACTACGGCGAACACCTCGATCCGGGAAATATCCCCGAAGCTGTCTACGGGATCCCAGAACTTTTCGGCGAGAAGTTACCCGGCGCACGGCTTATCGCGAACCCCGGTTGTTATCCGACATCGGTGATTCTCGGCCTTGCTCCGCTCGCCCGGGAAGGACTGGTTGAGAGTGAACGTATCATCGTCGATGCCAAAAGCGGCGTGAGCGGACGGGGGAACAAACCGAATCGAGGTTCGATGTATTGCGTGTGCAATGAGGACATGACCGCCTATAAAGTGGGCGTTCACCGACACGAGCCGGAGATGGAGCAGGGACTCCAGATGGTCGGTATCGATGGGGCTGATGTCTTGTTTGTCCCTCACCTGGCTCCTATGGACAGGGGGATTTTGTCGACAATCTACGCCAATCTTCGGGAGGACGTGAACGCTGATCAGATTCAGGATCTCTACGATGATTTTTATTCCGCATGTCCTTTCGTGCGGGTGATGGGCGCGGGTGAACAACCGCACACGAAGGCGGTGTCCGGGACCAACTGCTGCGATATCGGCCTCACAAAGCCCCGGAGGAGTCGGGTGGTGGTGACCTCGGCGATCGATAATCTCATGCGGGGTGCCTCCTCACAGGCCGTCCAGAACATGAATGTGGCGGAAGGGATAGATGAGACTGCCGGTCTTCTGTAGCAAACAACCGGAGTTTTATGACAATTGATTTTTTCGGTTGTGGCGCAACGAAGGGATTGCGTCGCCCATCTTGCGATGCGCTCGCAACGATCCGTGCAGTGGACCTCCACGCTAAAGGGCGCGAGGCCATGCAAAGCGCAATGAGAGAGAATGCTGTTAAAACGTCATTGCGACGCGGCGTTGCCGCCGCGGCAATCTCGCTATACGGCTGACCGGCACGCCAGGCGCGGGGCGTGTAAACATCTCATTTACTTTTTTTTTGCCTGAAAATGTTGGCCTTTGCGTCGAAAGTGATGCTCAACAAAAGGAACAAGAATGATCGATCCGGTGGCTCCCGATTGGAATGATTTCCTGGCTAATCTGCGCCGTGAAGGCACGCCGGAGCGGGTGTACTATTTTGAACACGGTATAGCCGAAAATATCCAATCGTCTCTGGCCGAAAGATATGATCTCTGGCATCCCTTGCCGGGAGGCGACGATGAACGGAATCTTCGGCGGCGTCTGGCTGTGCACAGATTCCTCGGCCACGAATTGTTCCGAATCTTCCCGTCAAACGGACGGGTTAAGGTTCCATCGAGGGAAGGCGGATGGGTCGACGAAAGCAGTGGGGCGGTTACGAATTGGACTGAGTTTGAAAATTTCGCCTGGCCGGATCCAAGAGAGGCGGATCTGACAGTTATGGAACAGCTTGAAGCCATTCAACCGGCCAATATGCGGGCGTTTCATGTGATCGATATCTGGGAAGTGGTCCGCGATTTGATGGGATTCGAACAGGTATGTTTTGCAATGTATGAGAATCCTGATCTGGTAACGGCCGTGTTCGACAAGGTCGGCTCTTTCGCTGTCGATATCATGGACACGCTCTGCGATTTTGAAACTTTCGGGGCAGTCTATCTCGCCGACGATCTGGGGTACAAAACGGGTTTAATGATGAGTCCCCAACAGATCGAGCGGTTTGTGATGCCCTGGCACCGGCGAATTGCGGACGTTGCGCATCGACATGGAAAACTGTTCTTATTTCATTGTTGCGGGAATATGTACGAGTTGATTGACCGATACGTGGAGGACTTCGAAATCGATGCCAAACACTCTTTCGAAGATGCGATTCTGCCCGTGACCGAGGCGAAAGAACGATACGGTGATCGGCTCTCATTGCTTGGAGGTATGGATGTCGATTTCCTGGCGCGATCCGATCCCGATGCCATCCGACAGCGAACGCGGGACATTCTGGAAGTCTGCCAGCCGGGCGGCGGGTACTGTTTTGGATCCGGCAACTGGGTGACCAGCTACATACCGGTTGAAAATTATCTGATTATGCTGGATGAGGCTCGTCGCTGGCCGTTTGACTGAACCCCGCCCCGGCTGGCAGGTTTCCGCAGGCGATTATTTGTTGGCCGGATGGGAACAGGGGATAGGAACCGGCCTTTCGGCCTCTTACTCCCACATGAAATATGTGATCCTGCCGGGCTCTGATTGCGCTTCTGCCCCACATACTAAACTTGCGAGGCCGCCCCGCTGAGTTTACATTTAAAGTCACAGAAACTGGTACACATGCAAGGAGGGCTGAAAATGTTGAAAGAAGTTTCGGTTGATGAAGCCTGGAAGTGCAAATATCCCGAACAGGTCGCCCTGGCCACGTGCGACGACCCGGACGGTGCGCCGGACATTATCGCTCTGGGTTGGTTCATGCCCACATCTTTTGCCCCGCCCATGTGCGCCATTTCCGTGGGACATACCCGTTACAGCCACGAACTGATAACGACAACGGGAGAGTTTGTGGCGTGCTTTCCGACGGAGGGATTTGAAGCGGACGTTCTGTACTGTGGCTCGAACAGCGGGCGGGATGTCGACAAATTTGCCGAAACTCAGTTCACGGCGTCGGTAGGCCAGCAGGTCTCGGCTCCGCTGATCGAAGAATGCGTTGTGAATCTCGAGTGTGTGGTTGAGGGGACGCTGGAGACGGGAGACCATACCATTTTTGGCGGTCGCATCGTTGCGGCGCACCTCAACGAGAACGCCGGCCGGCGTATCTACAACATGGGGAACGGACACACTCTCAAACCTCTGCCCTGAGACACGGCAGTCTTTCCCGGACCGCACCGCTCGTTAAAAAACATTCTCTGGGAACTGGAGTTCAGTCGAGCGCGCCCTCCCGTTCATTGCCCTGAAAGGGCAGTATATGACAGCCCGGGGTGCAGACGGCTGAAGGTCGTCGGAGCCCTGGGGTGGAGGTATGCATTGAGAAAAAAGTGGGCTGAAGGCCCACCACAAAACTCCTGCCTCTTCCGGCACGAGACAGTTCCCGCAAACCCGGGATGTCGGCGGCCGCGTGAGCTGGGTCGTTTCGGGAAAGGCCGAAAGGAATTTCAAAACGCAAAAAGGCCGGAAAATGGAGCAAACAACGCCAGACTCCCGTTTTCAAACCGATTTGCGGCAGGGCCGCCCCGGCGATACGGAACCTGCAACTCTCTGGCATTTTCCCGGGTAGTGACTTGCCGTGGGCTCCCGCGGCCCTGTGCCGCGGGGGGGACGATTAGCTCACTACGCGCGCTCAACTCACAAATCGCCCTCCATCGGCCCCGCGCCGATGGGAGCAACGCAATAACAGGAACGCACGCTAAGCACATACATGCGGTGGCAAGGTACCATACAGACGCCGATGTGTTTAAATCCGCAATGCAAGGCTGATTTTCAGCAATCGAGACGTGTTAGAGACGCCTGCGCGAAGCGCTCTCGGAGTGCGGTGAGCAGTTCGGCTTGCCGAACGGAGCACCGCTTTTTATTTGCTCTTGCATGCATGCCCGCGAGCGGACTGGACTTCAGCCGGAGGCTGGAGTTCAGAACGCGGTCCATAAACCAGGGCCCCGCGCCGGTGGGGGCACGGATTAACAATTGAGTTCAGCAGCCGGGTCTGCCAGTGAGACCTATACAAGACCACTGGTTCCTCTTTGCAGAATAACAGAAAGGTTGCAAGCAAGATGTTTCCCCGTCGGGGGCGGCTTGCCAAACAGAGACGCCCTGTCAGTAGTGCAAGCCCTTCTCCGATTGACACCCGGCCGGGTGACCGATAGATTAGAATCGATATAAGATTGCAGAGCGTGCCGAGGAAAGGATTGAGCATGCAGGAGCGGATTGAGACGGTTTTATCGCAGTTTGAGGGACATCGTAGCGAGATGATTCCGTTGCTTCAGGACGTGCAGGAGGAATTCGGGTACATCCCGGCGCCTGCCATGGAACGGATCGCCGACTTCATCAATATCCCCTCAAGCCGCGTCTACGGAGTCGCCACGTTTTACGCGCAGTTCTACCTGACACGCCAGGGCGAGCACAGAATTAAACTCTGCCAGGGAACAGCCTGCCATGTGCGGGGGGCGAAGAAGATTCTGGATACACTTGAGGAGACGCTGGGGATCGGGGCGGGAGAGACGACGGAGGATTACCGGTTCAGCCTGGAGACCGTTGCGTGTTTCGGCTCGTGCGCGCTCGCTCCGGTGATGGTGGTTGATGGAGAAGTGCACGGACGAATGACCCCGCAGAAAGCAGAAGAGATAGTGGAGGATCTGGCGTGACGTTTGAACAGATGCAGCAACAGGCCCGCGAAAAGTGGGAAAGTCTCGAAACAACAGATCAGGTTCTTGTCCGCGTCGGCGCGGGAACATGTGGCCGGGCGGCCGGTGCTCTGGGAGTCTTGGATGCGGCACGCCGGGAGCTGGACCGGAATGGCAACGATGGTATTGTCTCGTCCGTCGGTTGCATCGGACTCTGCTATGCCGAACCTCTTGTGGAAATATCCGCACCGGGCACGCCGACGATTCTCTATGGTGATGTTTGCCCCGAAGATATTCCGGATCTGCTGGCCGGGCACGTCGGCGAAGGAGAACTCGCCGCGGAGAAAGCCGTCGCTGTGATGAACGGAAAATCGGTGGAGGGCCTGCCGGCTTTCGCGGAACATCCGATGCAGAAAGGGCAGTTCCGGAATGTCCTGCGCAACTGTGGCATCATTGATCCGGAGAATATCGACCACTACATCGCCCGGGATGGTTACGCCGGCCTGAAAAAAGCGCTTTCGATGGATTCGGGTGACGTTGTCGAAGAAGTGAAGAAT
>JAGXLK010000257.1 GCA_018334735.1 Planctomycetota bacterium
CGTAGTACAAATCGCCGATCCGGTTCTGCGCCAGTGCGGGGAGAACAGGTTCATGAGCATATTGTTCCAAAATTTCCCGCAGTTCATTGACTTTCTGCTGAACCGTTTTGCCCATCGGTTCTTTCGCCAATCGGTCGACAAGCCGCGAAGCCGCACGGTTAGCGTATGGTTCGGTTTCCGAATACATCCGCAGAATTCGGAGGTATTCCGTTCTGGCTCCTTCTCCGCGGCCGAGATTCTCAAAGATCTCGGCAATGGCAAGCAAAGAACGGGCACATAATTCTTTCTGCTGGGGAAACCGGCGAGGCACAGCTCTCAATTCTCTCAGGGCGTCGGCATGCTTTTTCATGGCCTGGAGGACGAGCCCCAGTTCAAGCTGCGCCCTGCATGTCAGGGATTCCATATTGTCGCTTTCACGGTCCGCCCGAAGCTCTTTCAATATCTTCAACGCTTCTCGGTGGAGACGAACCATTTCTTCGCGATTTGGTGTTCCGGCAAAGATTTGCCGCTGCAAAGACAGTTTTTTAATTCTGGCCATTTTCAGGTAGAACGGGCTCTCCGGAAACTCTTCCGGGACTTCCTCAAGTATCGCAATCGCTCGTTCCATGTGGTTACGCTCCGCCAGGGCTTCAGCATACTGCAGAGCGGCTTCAGCAGCTTCAGATGGTAGTCCAGTATCTTGAATAAAATCCCCGTTTTGCCGGCTTTCACGCGCGGCCCACAGGGCGTTTTGCCATGCCAGGGCCTCTCGCCAGTTCGGAACTCTGCCCTCGGCCGACACTTTCCGGGCAAAGGCGAAATGTGCATCAACCGTTTGCATTCGGGGGATCTCGCCGCATGCCGGTAAAGCCCACAGGTTCGCCCTATATTTGCCTCCAGCGGTCCCCATCTGTCTGCGCGCGAACATAATACCGCCCTCTACAACCCGTGGCGCCCTGTCATGCCATTGCCATGAAGTCAACTGTCGAACCGGAGCCCGACGGTTATTTGAAAAAATATCTTTTCTGAAAGATACGCTGAAGATAGAACCGTGATCCTCGGTATCCAGTCGCCCGTCTTTATTGGTATCGAATAGATGTCGGACGAAAAAAATCTTCTTCCCTTCCGGTCCCCATACCGGGGCAAGATCAATTCCCGAAGTCCCCGTAAGCCGAACCACGTTTCTGTCCTTCAGTCGCATGACGTACAGCGCGGGCCATTTGCCATTGCGACGCGAGACAAACACCAGATAACTCCCATCGGGAGAACAGGCCGGCATCTGTCCGCCTCGCCGGGTGAGCTTTCCGGGTTTTTTACCCGGTTTGAGACTGAAAATTTCGTATGGCTCCTCAAAGGAACTGGCGGACGCGTAAAAAATTATGTTGCCGGAAGGATGCCAGCATGGCTGCGCGTCCAGGCTCTCGGCCCCTGTCAGGCGCCGTAGATTCCCGGGAGATTCAGATCCCCCAAACCCCAAAATTCTCCAGGCCATCTCATGGACACCTTTCCGCAATGAGACAAGGTAGATATCACCTGTTGCATCGCGACGGGTGCTGCAGAATACAATCTGTTTTCCATCGGGTGAAAACCGAGGGTGTCGATCCTCGGCACTATGACCCGCAACACGACGAGGTGGTTGCAAACCACCGGGGATATCATCCTGCAGCCAGAGATCCGCATTGCCCCCTCGGCGGGAGACAAAGACGAGCCGACCCTGAGACGGGAGGTAATCGCCTTCGATAACACCATCAGGCCGGGACGTGAACCGTACCGGCGCGTTCCACTTCCAGCGTTCGCTAATCAACACAGGGACGGGGGTTTGCCCACCTCTCGGGGACACTGCTGTGCAACTGGTTAAGACCGGCAAAAGAGCCATTAACAGCAAATACAGCGGTATCCTCGCCACTTTGCGGCCGCAGAAAACAGAACTGAAAACAAAATCAGCCAACGGGTGGCTCCTTTCCCTTCGCGACCCACTTCCCGTCGGGCAGTTGCACCATCACGCCCGAATCTGATTCCTGTCGGTATTTGTCGGCCAGTATTTTTTCCACGGCCCTCCGCCCTGTTTCTCCCACCAATTCAGGAGTCGTCGTAAGAATTCTCTGGATGACAATTTCACGGTCCTCATTTTCTTCCTCAACTACGGACTGCACCAGATTGAACATCCAGGCTTTTTGCTCGCGGAGTTGTGATTTCTGGGGGCCGAAAAAGACCAATTTTGCGTCGTTGCCTACACCTACATAGCCCTTTATTTTAAAACGCGTTATGTCGTCTCTATTGAACTCCATTCGACGCCTTGCAGCGAGCACTTTCCGCTTGCTTTCGGTCATCTCCGGGGGTGGTTCGGGCTCGCCGGTTACCGGATCTACGGCCCGTACTCCGGTGAGAAAATAAACTTCTTCCCCTATTCTGGTATACGAACCAAGCACTTGCTCCCGGAGTGATTGTCGCGTGCTCCGCACCTCAATCTCAGTCCCGATCAAGCCTGACAGTATATTCCCGCACCCACTACCCAAAAACACGATAAGCAGTGCCACTGTCAGCCCTGCCAATTTAGTACCGTTCATACTGACTCTCCACGCAGAAACCAACGCATCATCAACCTCTTTTCATACCGCTCATTTATTCTCACAAAAATCTCAGTATTAACGAATGAACCTGATTTCGCCGGTCTCTGAATTCGCAATAAGCAGCTCCGCTGCAAGGATTCTCAACGGTTCTCGCGCCGCGGACAAAATTTCGACTTGCGCTCTGCAGCGCTCAAGAGCTTTTGCTCCAAAGATTTCCGAAACCTCAAAGCGGGGGACAGAATACTGGCTGACGAACTGCCCGACGATACCTTGAAGCTCAATATCAATACTGAAAAAACCACTTTCCAGTTTAAATATCGCTCTGCGGGGACTACCGAGTTTGAGCTTCTGCCGAATCTGCACGATGCTTGGATTTTCGGCTTCAGGGTCCAGGAACAGCAGTATCCTGCTCAAAGTTTTTGAACCGATGTGTGTGATGTTCAACCGAGCTGATAGCTGTTTAACAAGATTCGTTCTGGCCGGAACCGTTCCTGGCTTTCTCAAGACAATTTGCGCCCATAAATTTCCTGCCATGGTCGAATCCCCTTTTAATCCCTGCATCTCCGAGGGAAGAATTTGGCGAATATCAATGCCCCCGTATTCGCTTGTGAGATGAAAATGCAATTCTTGCGCTTCATGCCATCCCCCCGCTCGTGCAAGGATCGTCCCGCCTAACAGCCCGGCCCGTAGACTCGGTATTCGAACTCCGGTTTCTTGTGTCTGCGCGCGCACTGCCAGCTTGCGCGCAAGAGGTCGGCCGAACAGAGAAATCGAATCCGCAGAAACGCTTTTCCCGGGCGATACCAGAGCATCCTCAGCACGACTGTGTCCGGTGAATTTCCAGCTATCACCAAACTTAATTGCGTCCTTTTGGAATTGATCATTTGTTTTCAAAACGCTTTCGCTCAGCATTCTGCGACGTCTGGCGTATTCTCCGGGCGTTAAGATCCGCCACCGCTTGCGGAAAGGCACTTTACTCTCAAGTCCCCGGATAGCAAAAAGCTCCTCAGCCCTGACACCAAAATCGTCCAACCCGACGGAGGCATTAATTTCCAGGTACTGGTCCCGCACCAGATCCACGGATATCTGGCCCTGGGCTTTTCCCCAACCGTTCCAATCTTCAAGAGCATTGACCAGACGTGTTTTTAAGCTGACGTTTCCTTCTATATTCCCATCAAGTCGACGCACTATCTGCCCCGGAGTCGGCATTTCCCTGAGTTTCCCCAGTCCTTCGACCCCCATTTGCAACTCTCCTCTCACCAACTCGTCAAAACCTGAGAAAAATGCCCTTCGCAACCGGAAGCTGTCAAAATCTTTCAGTTCGAGCTCACACCCGGCTGCGAAATCCCCCAGTGATTCACTGAATAAGGAACTCTTAACACGGGGCACGTTAATTCCGACCCGGCCAGTAATCTGGCCTTCTTTGAGTTCCGCCGCTGCCTGCGCATTCATTTCTGCAAATCCGGCGGTTAGGTCGGGGCCGATCGCATACTCAATTCCAATATCGGCTGCGCGAAATTTGGCTGTAACATCCAATGGAACTTTTTGCTCGTAAAAATTCTTCAACGGAAAAACTTTGAGTTCCGGAAAGTTCGGTTCCTCCGAAGCCATAAAATCGTTCACCAGAGGTAGATGCCCACTGATTTTCCCGCTCAAATCGATTCTTCCCTTAAGTTCGCGTATATTCTCCTGAAATCCGGTGGGAACGAACGTTTTCAATCCGTTGACATCAGGCACAGAAATGCGGCCCGCAGCCGTTAACTGTTTCGAGCCGAATTCCTTTATTTCGAATGCGGCTTCTTTGAGCGTCATTATTCCCGGAACTCTAAAATCGATATTCTCAAATCGAAGATTTCCGTCTCGATATTCGCTATGGAGAGCCGCAGAACCGGAGATCCCCAAGGTCCCGGTCTTATAGATCCACTGACCGGACTGTGTAGAGGGCACGGCAAACGACAGTCCCTCCAGTCCGCCCTCAATGCCACCATCTACTATGCCCAACCGATCGCCCTTAACGTTGCCACTCATCGAGAAGTTCGCCTCGCTCATCTCGACTGTAACGGGGCTTGCCAAACGGAGCCCCTGAATACCGCTCTCGGCATACCAGTCCAGTTTCTCAGGTCGATAACTTTTTCCCACGGCAAATTCCACGCCAGCTTTTCCTGAACACTTTTTAACATTTGCCGCGATAGAATCATGTTCGTATCCAGCACCTTCCAGCTCAATCCCACCGTCAAGCTTTACCCGAAGCCTGCCATCCGGATCGAAATTCGGGATGGTTCCAGCCAGAACAATTTTCCCAAAGGCTCTCCCCCCTATCCGTATTTTTTCGAGCGGATGCCTTAACTCCGGGAGGAGACCCTCCTGGAGATTAAGCGCCGCACCAAGATCCGTCGAAGCTTCTGCCGTGAGATTCAATCCCTTTGCCCCGTAACCTTTCATATCACCGCTTATCCGCAGTTCAGGAATCACTTTGCCCACACTGGCTTCCAGGGATTCCAGTTTGATCCGGTTCTTCTGAGGATCCGCCAGATTATCACCCTCTAATTTCAGGGCAACGTGG
>JAGXLK010000258.1 GCA_018334735.1 Planctomycetota bacterium
AAAACAATGTAAATTCCCACTGTTAAACCGGCAAAAGTCAGAACCAATCCGATATTTTCACGGCTGAACACACGACGCCAACCACTCTTATTGGTTTTCCCCGAACCTTTCCTGTTGCCCCCAGCAGTCAGGCGGCGGGTCGTGGATCTGTCGTTGCCGGCTCTTTTCCCGTTACGCATCGTCCTGTTCACCACCTTTAAAGTCCGTGTTCTGCGTTCCGGCCTCAGCACCAGATTCATGCTGATAGGCATCCACAATACGACGCACCAAATAGTGCCGCACGATATCCCCCTGACTCAACCTCACAAACCCGATACCTTTTATCCCTGCAAGGCGGTCCTGCACATCTACCAATCCACTTCGTTCTTCGTGCGGCAAATCAATCTGGGTTATATCACCGGTCACGACAAGCTTTGCCGACCCCCCCAAACGAGTCAAGAAGGTTTTCATCTGTTCGACCGTGCAGTTCTGTGCTTCGTCAAGAATAATGAACGCATTGTCCAGGGTTCTCCCACGCACAAACGCCAGCGGCAAGATTTCAATCAAATCATTGTCGATGTATTTCTTAACCATATCCGGAGACATCAAATCATGAAGTGCGTCGTAGAGTGGTCTCAGATAAGGATTCACTTTACTGCGCAGATCGCCGGGCAAATATCCGAGGTGTTCTCCAGCTTCCACAGCCGGTCGGCACAAAACAATTCGCCTCAGTTCACCCCGTTTCATGTAATCCAGCGCCGCCGCCACCGCAAGATACGTTTTGCCGGTTCCGGCTGGCCCAATACAAAAAACAATGTCGTTCTCCAACATAGTTTCTATATACTGCGCCTGGCCGGACGTTCTTGGCCGCGCCGTCTGGCCACTCCTGAAACTCGCAAGCCGGGTCGAGGCCCCTTCTGAAGGCCGATCTTTCGAATCTTTTGCCCCGGCAATAATCCGCTCAACATTGGATTCGTTCAGCTCCTCGCCACGCTCAAGACGCTCCTGAAGCTCTCTCAGTACTTCTTTACAAGCTGCAACTTCCCGTTCATCACCGTCAAGGACTAATTGGTGTCCTCGCGCTACAATCTGAACGTCAAAGGATCCTTGCAGTTGCCGCAGAAAAACATCCCGCGGCCCGAGAACTCTGACAACCTGCTCTTTTGTGGGAAAATGGACCGCCGTCTCCAATTATTCACCGAGCCGACACATCTGCCGGGCTCGCCCTCCTTATCACAGTCCGCAGTAAGAAACCACTGCCAAAAAGAAATACGTGAATGGCGCAACAAACAAAAGATCATCAATCATATCAAGCACTCCACCAAAACCCGGCAATACTTCCCCCGAATCATTGAATCCAGATTCTCTTTTTAGAACTGACTCAGCAAGATCACCCGCAATTGCCACAAATCCTACCAGGAAGCCGTACACTGTAGCGATGGCAAAACCCGAGAAAACGTCGATACCCAGCCACTTCAAAACAAATGAAGCCAACGTCGCGCCCAAAATACCGCCCACTGCTCCCGCCCAGGTTTTATTCGGACTCACCGCCGGAGACATTTTTGGCCCGCCAATAAATTTGCCGCAGTAATAAGCTCCGACATCGGTCATTTTACAGACCCCCACCATGGTGACAAGCGCAACAACTTCCCATCTGGAACGCACCCCAAGCAAAAACCCGAGCGGAATCACAATGTAAACCAGGCCAAGTGTAAACATCCCCGCCGACTCTATCACCCCCTCCAATTCCGACTGAAGAGCGCGGTATCCTACAAAACCGAGGGTAAAAAAGCAAATCAGAGAAACAGCGGTCATCAAAGGGTTGCGCAATGCCCAGGGACAAACTGAGAAATTCCTCAGATACGCCCAGCCGGGAAACTGCAAGAGCCAGATCAAAAGCCCGGCCGTCACAAGCAAAACGACAGAAAAGCGTGCGCCCAATTCCCGAACCATCGCATGAAATTCTTTCAGCGCCATTCCCATGGGGATAATGCCCACCAGAGCTATTAGCAATCCCCGTTCAAGCACCGTTCTCACACCGAGCAAATCCAGCGCTTTCCCGGGGAACCAGGCGTCCGGGCCCAGGTAATCAACCAAAAGTATTACCCCAAAGGCGGCAAACAGGGCCAGGCCAATTAAAGTCCGAAGGGCCACCGGGATGGAGGTCTGAGCTTTGTCTCTCGTCAAACGCCTATCTTCTTCCATTTCACTTTCCGCTGTTTCCATCTGTGTCCGGGATACCGCCGAATCGTCTCTCCCGCTTTGCAAATTCTTCAACAGCTTCCTTCAAAGTTTCCTCGTCGAAATCAGGCCAGAGAACGTCCATGAACACAATTTCAGCATAGGAAATTTGCCAGAGTAAAAAATTGCTGATACGCATCTCGCCGGCTGTCCGGATCAGCAGATCCGGGGCCGGCACACCGGCGGTATAAAGGTTTTCGCTCACGAGCTTTTCGGTTACATCCGCAGGTTCAATGTCGCCTCGCGCTATGTTCTCCCCAATTTTACGGCATGCGTCCGTAATCTCCGCATGACTACCATAATTAAGAGCAAGCGTTAAGTTAAGCTTATCACCGTTTGCAGTTGCATTCACGGTTTCCTGCAGAGCGTCCCGGACTCCTTCGGGCAGTTCATGGAGCCGGCCGATAGCGCTCAGGCATATCCCCTCATCTATCATTTCTCCCCGCTTTTCAATAAGAAACTTCCGCAAATGTCCCATTAAGAACTGTACTTCGGTCTCAGGCCGACTCCAATTCTCCGTGCTGAACGCGTAAAGGGTCAGGTACGGGATACCAAGCTTGATGCACCCGCGGGCAACAGCCCGCACGCTTTTACTGCCCTGCATATGGCCCTCACGGCGCGGCAGTCCCCTGGCCTGCGCCCATCGGCCATTGCCATCCATAATAATCGCCACGTGGACCGGCAGGTTCTGTGGCTCATCAGCCATTGTCCGATGGCCTCGCAATCTGGTTTCTTTCGGGTCCAACGGACACCATCTCTACAGATGTTCCCGCAATCTCTTCAACTGCCGCAATGTACTCGTTCGCCTCCGACGGCAAATCACTGAAAGTGCGCGCATCCGAGATATCCGTTTGCCAGCCTTCGTACTCTCTGTAAACCGGTTTTGCCTTCTGCAAAGTCTCAACGTCGGCCGGAAAACCTTTCACCCTCTCGCCACCCACCTCATAATCAACGCAGATCTTGAGGGAAGCGAACTCACTGAGCACATCCATCAGCATCAGAGCAATACTTTCGGCGCCGTTAATAAAAACCGAATGGCGAAGCGCAACACCGTCAAGCCATCCGCATCGACGCGGCCGTCCGGTTGTCGAACCAAATTCCTGGCCTCTCTCCCGGATTGTCTCTCCGATCTCGTTATCTTGTTCAGTCGGGAAAGGCCCTCCTCCCACACGGGAACAATAAGCCTTGACAATCCCGAGAACGCGATCAATACCTGATGGTGCAATTCCGCTGCCCACACAAGCCCCACCGGCGCAGACATTGCTGCTCGTCACATAGGGATACGTGCCGAAATTGATATCCAACATCGTGCCCTGGGCACCTTCAAATAGAATCGAACGTCCCTCCTGCTGCATCTCTCGCATCAGCGGGACAGTATCCACCACATACGAACGCAATTTCACCCCGTAGTTCTTGTATTGCTCGTGCAATTCATCAAAATCGAGAGGCTCAACACCAAAGACTTCCTGCAATTCCCGATTTTTCCTCTCAAGAGCGCGCGAAAGCTTTTCCCTGAACACCTCAGGATGTATCAAATCCACAAAACGCAGACCGCTCCGCGCCGCTTTGTCCGAATAACACGGTCCAATACCACGCCGGGTTGTTTGAATCTGTTTGGATCCCAACGCTTTCTCGTTCAGCCCGTCAAGCAACTTATGATATGGCATCACCAGATGCGCTCGATTGCTCACGAGAAGGTTGCCTTCTATTTTAATTCCTCTTTCCTGCAAACCCTCAATCTCTTCCAACAAACATTCGGGGTCAACCACCAGCCCGTTCCCGATCACACAAAGCTTTTCGGAACGCAAAATGCCGCTGGGAATCAAATGCAAGATAAAGGTTTCATCACCAACCTGAACGGTGTGTCCGGCGTTCGCTCCACCTTGAAAACGGACAATGGCATCGAAACGATCGGACAAAACGTCAATTATCTTTCCTTTGCCTTCGTCGCCCCATTGGAGGCCAACAACAAGCAAATTCTCATTCATACGACTCTCCCCTCTGGCCAATTCCTCTCGCTTTTTCTATGCTTCACACTCTCTCTCCTTCCATCCCGTCAGGCGCCTTTCTCGTCGGTGCAGGTGCAGACCACCAGCCTGAACTCACTCGAAGTCGTGATGAGGAAGGGAAGCGTATGGAAGGGATATTTTCCAAAGACGTCGTTCTTTATGCCGACAATCTTTTTAACTTATACTATTATAGACGAACCCCCCGGGAGTGTCAAGCTATCCACAAGGACATATCACCTTTCGTAAGTTGTTATAACAAAAGGGCTTACACGGTTAAACCGGTCAAAATAAAGCCCGCCTTAGCCCAGCTCAGGTAAGTATTCAGTGAACCGCGTTGCCGCGCCCCCGCCGCGCCCTGTGCCGGTGGAAGCATGATTAGCCACTACGCGCCAGAACGAACTTTAACGCTCTCCTCCGGTCCTGTGCCGGAGGAAGCAACGTACTGAACAGCGGAAGCGTGTGCCGTGCTTATCGAACTTTGCACTCCCAGACCCGGCTGCTGAACTCAAATCCGAAATGTTTGTTAATCCGTTGCGTTTTTACCACCGCACATAGTGGCTAATCGTAGAACCTCCGGCACAGGGCCGCAGGAGACCCGGCGTACCGAAGAAAGGTCAACGTGGTTCACTGAATACTTACCAGCTCAGTTGAGAGACGAACGGCTCAAGGTCGATCAAAAAACACCACATTTCGCGTCCCGGGGCAAATCTGCCAACTGTTCGGCGACACTATATACCCCAAACTCATCTCTTGTGGACCTCATGTGGGATCCCGCAACCATACAGGCCTGCGGGTCAGTGACAATTCCAGAACGGCCCGTGCTATTCTAAGACGCTGGCTGGCCGACCATCTTCCTCGACCAATCTGGCGAAGAACCCGCATA
>JAGXLK010000259.1 GCA_018334735.1 Planctomycetota bacterium
CATGACGTTATCCGTTTCCCTTCTGGGTCGCATTTATTTCATTTGCCACGTATACAGTGCAACGCTATGTAATGGGCACAACAGCCCAATTAAGACGGCAGAAGAGCGTCATGGGGCCGCCCCGGGATCAGTTTTTCCCCATCCGAAAATCCTTCAGGACGCCCTTCCAGCTCCTCAATCAACCGCTCCCGCCAGAACTCTACACGTTCGGCATAATCCGATGAGTCGATAAGATTATGACATTCTTCCGGGTCTTCTTCGAGATCAAAGAACTGCTCACGACCATCCTGTGTGAACCAGATATATTTCTCCTTGCCATCGGTAAGGGATTGATGCAGGGGGGCATGTTCGATATGCAGATATGAACGGGAAAGATCGCCGTCTCCCCGCATCAACGGTACGAGGCTTTTGCCCTCAACCGTTTCTGGTGCCTCAACATTCGCCAGATCGAGGACGGTCGGCATGACATCCTCAAGCGAAACGGCGTTATCCAGGACCGTCCCTTCCTCGATGCCATACCGACGGGGCGCTGAAATCATAAAAGGAATATGAGCTGAGCTTTCGTACGGCAACCGTTTGTGGAAATGGTAGTGGTCACCCAGCATCTCCCCGTGATCACTGACAAACATAACCACAGTATTTTTATTCGTCATTCGCTGGACACCGGATACCGGGCTGAGAATACGTCGGATCTGGTCGTCCACATGGTTAATCAAACCGTAATAACCGGCGCGGCACGCCTGCAGTTCTTCTCCCTGTAGATTCACCCGCGTCCCGCCGGCGCCGGATCGATGCCAGTTTTCATCGGGAGGTGTAGCCCAATCTCCAATCACGGGCTCGGGTATATCCGAACGCAGGTACCGTTCCATATAGAAACCAGGAGGAGTCAGCGGAGGGTGAGCGGCGTAATAGGAGACGACGGCAAAAAACGGAGACGACGGATCCCGCCGATCAAGAAATGTCAGCGCCTGATTCGTAATCCAGTTGGTCGAATGGAGATATTCGTCCAGATGATACGGTCGGGCGGTCCAATCATTGTGCATCGGACCGGCCCCGAAACGCCCCTCCGCCAGCGGGGCTCTTCCCGGAGGTTGGTTTTGTCGCAAAAAGTCCTCATACTCCGCGTGTGCTACCACGTGGTCGAAACCATACCGTTTACGGACCGGATGCTGATGCATGCTCCGGCCAATCCACTCTGTTTGGTATCCCGCCTCTCCCAGCGCTCCCGCAACGGTCGTGGGCGCATCCCACTCGACCCCGTCACGGTAGCCAACCATGCCATGTGTTGAAGGGTACTGACCGGAAAGGAACGACCGCCGCGCAGCGATACATGTCGGACAGGTCGTATAACCATGTGTAAAACGCGCGCCACCCATTCCGATGCTATCCATGTTAGGTGTCAGCAGCACCGGATGGCCATCGGCACTGAGACAATCGCCCCGATGCTGTTCGGTCATTAATATCAGGAAATTTGGTCGCTCAGCCATTTTCTTCCTTTCTTCAGCGCTTCAGCCACTCAACTATCAGAATTAATGCGTGAAGAATTTGCAACCTTTTCATCGCACAAGGCACCGGTGTGGAACTTCCAGAGAACCTTCAGCATGTTTATCGAGCTTTCCCGACAAATCATTCACAACCTCTGCGTAACGTGGCTCTGTGGCCAAATTCACCATTTCTTTAGGATCTTCCTGAACATCTGCCAGAAAAACATCCTCATCTTCCGGCGATGGCTTCTCACCATCCAGCAACATATTTTTTCCCAGCCGCCATCGTGCTGTTCGCACGCAGCTTCTTCGCGGCCAGCCACGTCCGCCAAACCATTCGCCTGACCCTCCATTTGGCCCCATCTTCGAGTCCGGCTGGCCAAAACCGATGGTCGAACAGATGGCCTGCGGCGCTGGATCAGAAAAGAGGTCGCGCCCCTCGTACTGGTCCGGGATATCAATGCCACACAGTGACATCAATGTTGGCCCGTAGTCCAGACTTTGAGAAATATCATCACGCACCTGTCCCTCAGGCAACGTCCCTGGCCACGATATCACCAAAGGCACACGATGGACCGTCGGGGTAAACGTATGTTTCCCAAAAGCCCACGTATCGCCGACCGGACTTCCGTGATCGGCCCCGAACATAAAAATCGTCTTGTTAAGACGGTCGGTTTTCTCAAGGAATTCCAGAACTCGCCCAACCTGTGAATCGACCCAGGCCACCAGAGCGTAATAGTGGAGCCGTGCTGCCCGCAGATCCTCCGGGTCCATTCGGTCAAGCCCGTGCACATCGGCAACCCGTTTCTCAAACTCCGACACGGTTTCCGGTAATGGATCCGGCATTCCGGGATCCTGTCCTTTGTACAGCTCGACAAATTCCTCCGGCGGTAAAACAGGTGTATGCGGTTGCAGAATAGAAAGACGCGTGAACGACGGACTCTCCACTTTTTCCATCCAATCGATGGCATTGGTAGCCACTTTTTCCGGGAGATACGGTTCGTCACCAGGGTAGATTCCGCCGTTCATTCCTCCCCCGGGAGAGCGAATCATTCGAACCGCCTCCTCCCCCAGGTCTTTCCAGAACCCCATGCCTCCGCCTTCCCCATTATGATGCTGAAAAATATCGGGGCCCGGGCTGGCGCCCGGATACATCGGCCGGGCAACATGGATTTTCCCACAATTGGCCGTCCGGTATCCGTGCCGGGAAAACACCTGGGGAAAAGTATCCAGAGGGCGGGGAAGCTCAAAATTTTTCCAGGCCCCTTCGTTGCAATAAACCCCGGTCTGTTCCGGATGCATTCCAGTCAGAGCACAAACCCGTGAAGAAACGCAGATAGGCGAATTGCAGAAATTGTTCTCGAAACGTATACCGCTTCCGGCAAGCCTGTCGAGATTCGGAGTATGAAGTTCCATCTCGGGATGACCGTAGCACCCGAGCGCGTCGGTTCGCAGCTCATCGCAGTAAATCCAGACGACATCTGGTTTATCATTCACGATTTTTGTCCTGTTCTATCAATCGAACTTATCAGAGCCCATGATGCTATATGTTCCGGGAACCACGCGTCAACCGGATTAAACTTAGACTCTTGTATTCAGGCCCCGCATCTTTCGTATAATATTTTACAGTCCAGATGTCGATTTGTGTGAAGAGGATGGGTTAACATGAAACATCTTGTTGCCAATTCCGTACTGCTTTGCTTTCTGGCGGGATGTGTGTCATATTTTCCTGAGACACATGATCCAGAACTCCTTGGTAGCCGCGTTGCGCATCATTGCAAGCAAGCGCGGTACCATCAAGCAATGGTTGAACTGCAGCCAGCAATGATTGCCTGGGAGAAATACACAGAACGCACAGGGCGCACGCTCGAAGGAGCTGCGGGGTACCTCTACGCAACGACGATGTTCAATATCGCGGAAAAAGGCGACAAAGATTGGGGCGCAATCCTCGATGACCCCCAGATCCCCTACAGTTACAAAGTAAACATGCTTTTCGAAATCGCTGAAATGCGGCTCGGTAAGGGAGCAGCCTGGTTTCCCTGTGGTTCGGGGATTGTGATTATTCCAGCATCCGGCCGCCTGAAATCATGGACAGAGGTCAACGAACAGCTGAAAAAATACATTAAAAAAGCAGAAGACCACTGAAATTGCAACGTCATTTTGAAAAGATGCAGGAAGGCGGAACCGGATTGTCCGAACACAAGAAGAATTTCGTAGCACTCGATCGATAGGAAACCCAGCCTCACAGAAGGAACGCACAAATGTTACCCATCCACGCCAAGACCGTCTATGTCGATCCCGATATTGAAAATGCTATGAACTGTCAGCGCAGACTCCGTCGTGTTTTGCCCAATGTCAATTGCGATGATGTACAGGATTTGAAACCTGACACAATCGAAAATGTCATGCGCATTGGCAAACGACGCCATGGGAAAGATGATCTTGGAGACGACGCTGTTCTCGTTTTTACCACCTTTGACGAAGATAGAACGGACTGGTTCTACCACTGGCGCTCACCCGAAGGGCGGCATGGTGGTATGTGCCAGGGAGCCCTTGAGTTAAATATTGTTGATGGATGTGTTTTCCGTTGCGCTTATTGTGGATTCGGCCGATACATTATTTTCTATCTCAATGTCGAGCGCTTGATTGACGGCCTGGATTCCATATTTGAAAAATATCCGAACCAACGGCTCTACAAATACAGTAACATGACCGACCTCCCGCCCTTTGAACCGGAACTGGACGCCATCCCCCCTATGATCGAACGGTTTGCTGATGAAGCAGATCGATACGTTATGCTCTTCACCAAAAGCCATAACGTCGATTTCCTTACCGACCTGAATCACAACGGACAAACAATCATCAGCTGGTCCCTGAGCTCCCATACCGTGAGCCGTGAAATCGACAAGAGAGCCGCTACAATGGAAGAACGCATCGAGGCCATGGCCCGTATGCAGGCGGCCGGATACCACGTGAGGGCACGCTTGAGCCCCATTGTGCCGATCGCGAACTGGCGCGAGGATTATGCTGAACTATTCGAAGTCCTCTTCGATCGTGTGGATCCGGACGTTGTGACGCTCGAGCTCCTCGGCTGGATGGATTTTGATGATCTGACGCGGATGTTCGGGAAATCTCTCTTCGACCCTGAAGCCCTACGCAAAGCTAAAGAGGCCAGGGAAGAACTTGCCGGCGTTGGTTGGGGACCTTTCACCCAGGAAACGCACGACGAAGTCTACAGTTTCTGCATCGATACTGTCCAGAAGATATCTCCCGGCACCGCCGTGGCCGTATGCCACGGCACACCGACCACCTGGAAGCTGCTCGCCGACAAAATGCAAATGTCGCCTGACGCTTACGTCTGCAACTGTGGTCCTCTGTCTACCCCCGGCGGCGACATTTACGATCGGTGGGATAAGACAACTCTGTCGCGCACCTGATCATCAGAGCGGGGGTGCCCACCGTGGATTTTGGTCGTGTACGCCTCGAAATGCGGAACTTGCGCGTCTCATCTCCCGCCATCGGTTTGCAACACTTCCAATTGAGATTTTATCTGAGCATACAGCTCATCGGTCCAGGGAGGCATACTTTCTCTTGAAACCGCCTCAGCGCCCTTGCGTTCTCTCTCC
>JAGXLK010000260.1 GCA_018334735.1 Planctomycetota bacterium
GGCGGGGCCGGTGAAGAATCGTCCGTCCCAAATTCACCGCAACAGATGGCAATATGTTCCCTGTCGTCCACATCGGAACGATAGTAATGAAGCTTAAAATGCCCCCACCGCGTCGGCAAATCCACACAAACGGTTTTTTCGACCAGGTATTCGGAACGGTGTCGGTGTTGGATGATATCCACAATTGAGCATATTTTGAGGTCGAATTTGTCGGCCATTTTTTCCAGGTCAGGCAGTTTCGCCATGGTGCCGTCAGGGTTCATTACTTCGCAGATAACGGCCGCCGGTCGCAGGCCGGCCATTCGGGACAAGTCGACCGCGGCCTCGGTGTGGCCCGCACGCACAAGTGTGCCGCCGGAACGAGCTGCCAGGGGCATTACATGCCCGGGCCGCACCAGATCCTCGGGCGAGGCCCCTTCATCGATTATAGTTTGAACCGTACGAGCTCGATCGTGCGCGCTTACCCCCGTCGTGATACCGTTTCGCGCGTCCACCGATACCGTAAAGGGGGTGCCGAACTGGCTTCGGTTTTCGGAAACCATCGGCGGAAGATCGAGTTGATCGGCGATATTTGAGTCGATAGCGAGGCACAAAAATCCTTTGGCTTCGTTGAGCAGGAACGTAATACTCTCCGGGGTAACATGTTCGGCCGCGAGCGCAAGATCCCCCTCGTTCTCCCGGTTTTCGTCATCAACAATAATGACAAAATGGCCGTCGCGAATTTCTTTGAGAATTTCCGGTATGCTGCTGAAAATTTCGTTGTCGGATTCGGATCTCATGGCGATTGGTTCCCTTGGGAACGGGCTGTTCCATTTTGTCGAAACCATCGGACAAATGCCTCAATCCCCTCCTCAATGGGCACTTGTGGATGGTAGTTTAGCAGTTCCTGAGCCCGGGAAACGTCGGCATAGGTGATAGGGACGTCCCCCGGTTGGTCCGGGAGCTGCTTGATTTTGGCTTCCTCTCCGAGCGCTTTCTCGATCAGATGTATCAAGTGTTGAAGCTCAACCGGATCAGAGTTGCCAAGATTGATTATTTCGAACTTCAGGTTGCTGTCCAGGGCCGCCACGACTCCATCGATAATGTCGCTGACGTACGTGTAATCGCGCCGGCTTGATCCGTCGCCAAACATCGGGATCGGTTCCCCGGCTTCGATGAGCCGCGTGAATTTGCTGATGGCCAGATCCGGACGTTGGCGGGGACCGTAGACAGTGAAGAATCTGAGCGCAACGATCGGCAGCCCGTAAAGGTGATGCCAGGCGCGGCAATAAAGTTCTCCGGACCTTTTGCTGGCTGCGTAGGGGCTGATGGGTAAATCGACGGGATCATCTTCCTGAAAAGGGATGCGTTCGCTGACTCCATATACCGATGAACTGGAGCCAAATACAAACATATCAACGTCCGCCTCGCGGGCCGATTCCAGCAGATGAATTGTGCCCTGGCAGTTGACCTGTTCGTAGAGCACAGGCTTCTCGATGGAAGGCCGCACGCCCGCTCGGGCTGCCAGATGGACCACGCGATCCACCTCATAGTCTTTGAATATCCGGCGGCAGGTATTTTTGTCCCGAATATCTCCTTCCACCAATTCGACCTGCCCGGAACTCATTGCGGCGTCAATGTTGCGACGCTTGAGTCGGGCTGAATAGTAGTCATTAAAATTATCCAGGCAGATAACCGCTCGCTTTTGTTCGGCCAGTCGGTCGAGCAGGTGGCTTCCGATGAAACCTGCTCCACCTGTAACAAGAATACTCATGATTGATCTCAGAAAGGGAAAAGTTCAGTAAACCGGGGAAAGAACAATACGAAAGTATAGGGTAAAGCGGGTCGAATTTCACGGGGCCCGGGCCTCGCGGCGAGCCAAATAATGAACAAGGGATTGTTCGAGCGGGCTATCGGTTCGCAGGAAATGGTATTCTTGCTCCATTCGGGCCATTTTATCCCGGTAAAACCGTTTAAGTTCATCAACCCGTTCCTGGTATTGTTGACGGGTGGTTTCGGGATCGGCCAGGATATTAAGCTCGGGATTTTCTAAGTCCCGAAACATCCGCGGTCCGTCGAACGGGAATTCGACTTCGTAGGGATGGAGGATATGGAACATCAAAACCTCCTGACGGCGATCTTTGAGCAACCGCAAAGCGGTGAGCATCTCTTCCCGCTCTACCAGCAAGTCGGTGAAGATCAGAAACATGCTGCGTTTGCGAAAAGAACTCGCCAATTCAATGAGATGGTCAAGCCAGTGATTTTGCCCCCTGGCTTGCAGCCCCCCCAGAGCGCCGGTTATGGCACGGTAGTGAGACCAGTTCCCGCGGGGTGGCACATAGAGCCGTTTGTCCCCTTGCTGGCTCAGCAGGCCGGCGGCGTCCGATTGGCTCAGCAATAGATAGCAGAATGCCGCTGCGGCCAACTGCGTGTATTCGATTTTTTTGCGACCGGTTGGACCATAATCCATCGAACGGCTGTTATCGACCACGAGCATAGCCCTGAGATTCGTTTCATCCTCAAACTGTTTGACGTAGATCCGATCGCTGCGGGCGACAAGTTTCCAGTCGATATTTTTGATTTCGTCGCCGGGGGTGTAGCGTTTATGTTCCAGAAACTCGACGCTTGAACCTTTGTGGGGGCTCTTGTGAATTCCGCTCAAAGTCCCTTCCACAAGATGCCTGGCTCGGAGCGCAACAGTGGCGATTTTCGAGACCATTTGCGGTGATAGCAGACGGTTGATTTTCCCCATGATTCTTGCCTTGCGCTCTATGCGGGTGTGTGTTTATAATATATTCGGCATAGGTCTGTACAGGCATCGATCTAAGATCGGGTCAAAAGCAATTCCCTTTGCCTATTTTAGGGTTTGTGACCTGTGCCAGCAACGTGGTTATTGGTTGTTGCGATTTATATAAAGATTCTATCACAGAGAGACCGCGATGGCGAAGCGTCGTCTGATTGGTGAAATGATGGTCAGAAAAGGGTTGGTCAACGAGCAACAGGTTGACCGCGCTCTGGAGTATCAACAAAAATCCAGCGAAGACCTCAAACTGGGTGAGATCCTGGTAAAATTCGGGTTCGTTGACCATTCGGACGTGCTGAGGGCCCTCGGCGAGCAGTTCGATGTCCCCGTGGTAAACCTGCAAGAAGTCCAGCCTCAAGGCGAAGCCCTGGAAGCCGTTCCGCGCAACACGGCCAAGATGCACAATATTATGCCTCTTCGCCTTAAGGACGGTAGCCTGACTATTGCCATTGCCGATCTTGATCTTTGCACCATCGATAACCTCCAGTTCATTCTGAACCAGGAAATTAAACCCGTTCTGGCTCATGAGAAAGCGATTGAAGATGCCATTGAACGGTACTACGGTAGCGAAGAATCGACGGTCGATAACATGCTCCGCGAATTCACCGAGAGCGAAGTTTCTTTCGCCGAGCTCACCGATGAAACAGGGGGAGAGGGAGAAGATGGGTTCGCGGAAGACGGTGCGATTATCCGGCTGGTAAACCTCCTGATCACGGAAGCCGTCCGCGCCCGCGCCAGTGACGTCCACATAGAACCCCTTAAAAACCGCCTCCGCGTGCGTTATCGGGTCGATGGAATGTGCCGGGAAGTGGAATCACCTCCGAAACGCCTCCAAAATTCCCTCATCGCCCGCCTGAAACTGATGGCCGATATGGATCTGGCCGAGAAACGACGTCCTCAGGATGGACGAATCCTGATGAAAACCGCCGGCCGCCAGATCGACCTCCGTGTGAGCGATATCCCCACCACTGACGGCGAAAGCATCGTGATGCGTATCCTCGATAAAGCGTCGGTTAAGGTCAGTCTTACCGAGCTTGGGTTTCACGAGGATGACCTTTCCCATTTCGAAGAGATTATTCGCCAGCCCAACGGAATTTTTCTTGTTACTGGACCGACCGGTAGCGGGAAAACGACCACCCTCTATTCGGCTCTTAACGCACTCAATCGGCCCGACACGAAAATCCTGACCGCTGAAGATCCGGTTGAATACCATCTTTCCGGAATAAATCAGACCCAGGTCCAGGAAGATATTGACCGAACCTTCCCCGCGATTCTTCGCGCCATGCTGCGACAGGCACCCGAAGTGATTCTGGTCGGTGAGATTCGTGATGCCGAAACGGCTGAGATTGCCATTCGTGCCGCTCTGACCGGACACCTTGTTTTCAGCACCCTGCATACGAACGATGCTCCGACGGCTATCCCACGTCTGATCGACCTGGGAGTTAAACCTTTCCTCGTGGCATCGTCCGTTGTGGCAACTATGGCCCAGCGGCTGGTGCGAACTATCTGTAAGAGCTGTAAGGAGCCCCACGAATACCCCGAAAAATACTACGAGGCTGTTGGATGGAGTGAGGAAGAGCTGAAGGATGTTACGCTCTACCGGGGCGAAGGATGCTCCGACTGCTCAGGAACAGGATATCGCGGCCGCATTGCTATCTTCGAAGTGATGGAGATGAGTCAGGAATTGCGGGACCTCGCTTTTGAAAAAGCCCCCGCCGGTGAATTGCGCGATAAGGCCCGAGCTCAGGGGATGATGACGCTTATGGAAGATGGTCTGCGCAAAGTGCAAGCCGGTACAACAACGCTGGAAGAAGTGTTACGTGTGGCCGGCGGGATCGAAGATATCGACTGATCATTGTGGATCTGCACTATTCAGGTGTCTGTCCGGAAACTCGCCCTGGCTCGCTCAAAAGTCGCAGGTTTATGCAGGATTCCTGCTCGGATGAGACAGATCTGTCCCCCCGCCTGCTCTCCGGTGTCTGCGCCGCGTACATCCGGGATTTGAGACCCTCAGCAGGAGCAATTGTTCCCTGAAGAATGATCCGGGGGTGGTGGCCCCGATTTAACGGGAGAAATCTCTATGATAAAGATGGAAAAGCTTCTCAATGCCGCCATCAAAAAAGAGGCGGAAGACATTATTCTTACCGTCGGGCGTCCCCCCGTGTTCCGATTGCAGGGCGATCTCCACGATTTGCCGACGGAAGTCCTGTCGGAAGAAGATACCGTCGCTTTGATGAAAAGCATTACGCCCGAACACAGACAACAGGAATTGCAGGAGGTTGGCTCCACCGACTTCGGCTTCGCTTTCGAACAAA
>JAGXLK010000261.1 GCA_018334735.1 Planctomycetota bacterium
GAGGAGAAAAAGGTCCTGCGCAACTGTGGCATCATTGATCCGGAGAATATCGACCACTACATCGCCCGGGATGGTTACGCCGGCCTGAAAAAAGCGCTTTCGATGGATTCGGGTGACGTTGTCGAAGAAGTGAAGAATTCCGGCCTGAGAGGACGCGGCGGGGCGGGATTTCCCACGGGCGTGAAATGGGGGTTTTGCCGGGATGCCGAAGGCGAGACCAAGTATTTGATCTGTAATGCCGACGAAGGTGACCCCGGTGCGTTCATGGATCGGGCTGTGCTTGAAAGTGATCCCCACAGCGTGATCGAGGGGATGGTAATTGCCGCCCACGCAATCGGCGCTGATCACGGATACATCTACGTCCGCGCGGAATATCCTCTGGCCATCGAACGGCTGGAGAAGGCCATTGCGGACGCCAACGAACGAAATCTGCTGGGCGACGATATTCTTGGATCGGGATTCGATTTCGAAATCCAGCTCAAAAAAGGCGCCGGGGCGTTTGTCTGCGGGGAAGAAACGGCTCTGCTGGCATCGATCGAAGGCCGACGCGGTATGCCCCGCACCCGACCGCCTTTCCCGGCTCAGGAGGGCCTGTGGGGCCATCCGACCAATATCAATAATGTTGAGACACTCGCGAACGTTCCCCGGATCCTGCTGCGCGGGGCCGACTGGTTTGCGGAACGTGGAACGGAGAAAAGCCGCGGCACAAAGACCTTCGCTCTGGCCGGCAAGATCCAAAGGACCGGACTGATCGAAGTGCCCCTGGGCACGCCGTTGCGGGAAGTTGTGTTCGATATCGGCGGCGGAATTCCGGATGAAAAAGAGTTCAAAGCCGTCCAGACCGGCGGACCGTCCGGCGGATGTATACCCGCCTCTCTCCTGGATCTTCCCGTCGATTACGAGAAGTTGGCGGAAGCCGGTTCGATCATGGGTTCGGGTGGGATGGTGGTGATGGATGAAGATACCTGCATGGTGGATATCGCGCGGTATTTCGATGAGTTTACGCAGAAAGAGTCGTGCGGGAAATGCGTCCCGTGCCGGCTGGGCACACGCCAGATGCTCAATATCCTGACCAGAATTTCTGAAGGCCAGGGGAAAGAGGGCGACGTGGAGTTGCTGGAACGGATCGCCCGGTCGGTGAAACTCGGATCCCTGTGTGGACTCGGCCAGACGGCACCGAATCCCGTGCTGACCACGATCCGGTATTTTCGTGATGAGTACGAGGCCCACGTCTTTGATAAAGATTGTCCCGCCGGCGTGTGCACCAATCTCCTGGCTTTTGAAATCGATCCGGATGTCTGCATCTGCTGCGGCCGGTGCGCGTCCGAATGCCCCGTCGACTGCATAACCGGAGAAAAAGGAAAACCACCTTCAAAAGCCAGCGAAGAAGATCGCGCAGAAGGTAAGGTGGGCCATCCGTTTGTGATCGGACAGGATGAATGCGTGAAATGTGGCAACTGTTTTGATGTCTGTCCCGTAGGAGCGGTTGAGAGGAAGTAATGACAGAAATGAACCTGACCATTGATGACGTGCAGGTAACGGTACCGGAAGGCAAAACTGTCCTTGAAGCAGCCGAGAAAGCCGGGATTTACATCCCGACTCTCTGCAATGACGAGGATCTTGCTCCGTACGGTGCCTGCCGGCTGTGTATCGTCGAAATCGAAGGTATGAAAGGCCTGCCGACCTCGTGCACCACCCGGGCGGCGGACGGGATGGTGGTCCATACCGATACCGAGCAGGTCAACGAAGTCAGACGCACTGTCTGCCAGATGCTTATCGCCGATCACCCCGCCGATTGTCTCACCTGTTCCTCCAACCAGGAATGCGAGCTGCAGGAAGTGGCCCGCCACCTGGGAGTCACCGAACAGACGATGGAACCGACCGAACGGGAGCGGGAAGTTGACGACAGTAATCCGTTCTTCGAGCGCGATATGTCCCGGTGTATCCTGTGCCTCCGATGCGTGCGGGCCTGCCATGAAGTGCGCGGAGTCGGGGCCATCGATGTGGTGGGGCGGGGTTACGACAGCAAAATCGGCACGTTCGACGACATGCCACTCAATGAGTCGGTCTGTGAATCGTGCGGTGAGTGCATCGCGCGATGTCCCACGGGAGCCCTCTCGGTGAAATCCGAAACCATGCCCGCAACCCGTTGGGTCTCAACGACGTGCCCGTATTGCGGGTGCGGCTGCGGATTGGATCTCGGCATTCGGGGTGACGAAATCGTGCAGGTCCGCGGCGAAGAATCGCACGTGGTCAACAAAGGAAGCGTCTGCGTCAAAGGACGTTTCGGCCTCGATTTCGTTGCATCTCCCGACAGGTTGTCAAAACCGCTGATCCGCCGAGACGGCCGGTTGAAGGAAGCCGAATGGGACGAAGCACTCGACCTTGTGGCGAACCGATTGAGCGAAATCAAAGACGAATACGGATCCGATGCACTCGCCGGATTGTCGTCGGCAAAATGCACAAACGAAGAAAATTATGTCTTCCAGAAATTCGTGCGGGCCGCTTTTGGGACCAACAGCGTCGATCATTGCGCGCGTCTCTGCCACTCTTCGACCGTGGCAGGTCTCGCGCGGGCCTTCGGCAGCGGGGCGATGACGAATTCAATTGCGGAAATTGAAAACGCCGATTGCATTTTTGTCACCGGTTCCAATACCACCGAAGCCCACCCCATAATCGCCCTGCGGGTCAAGGATGCTGTGGAGAAACACGGCGCGAAACTGATCGTGGCCGATCCGCGTCGGATTGATCTGACCCGTTTTGCCGATATCCATATGAGCCAGCAATCCGGGACCGATGTCGCTTTGTTCAATGCGATGATGCATGTGATCATCGAGGAAGGACTGGTCGGCGAAGAGTATGTCGAAGAACGCACCCGGGACTGGGAAAAAGTCCGCGAGGCTGTGGCCGATTGCACGCCGGAATGGGCCGAACCAATCACAGGCGTTCCCGCCGACGATATCCGGGAAGCGGCGCGGATCTACGGGAAAGCCGACCGCTCGTCGATCATCTACAGCATGGGGATCACCCAGCATACCACCGGGACCGACAACGTGCTGTCGCTCGCCAATATGGCAATGCTGACCGGGAATGTGGGACGCGAATCGACCGGTGTCAATCCCCTGAGAGGCCAGAACAACGTGCAGGGCGCGTGCGACCTGGGCGCGCTGCCCAATGTGTATCCCGGATACCAGAAAGTCGATGATCCGGAGATACATCAGAAGTTTGAGGATGCGTGGGGCACCGAACTCTCAACGGAACCGGGTCTCACTGTCGTGGAAATTATGGAAGCCGCTTTCGTGGATGACGTTCGAGGCCTGTATATCATGGGCGAAAATCCTATGTTGAGCGACCCGAACGTGAACCATGTCGAGGAAGCGCTGAAAAATCTGGACTTCCTGGTCGTTCAGGATATTTTCCTCTCCGAAACCGCGCAGCTTGCCGACGTCGTGCTCCCGGCGGCGTGTTTCGCGGAGAAAAACGGCAGCTACACGAATACCGAACGTCGGGTGCAACGCATTCGGAAGGCTATTGAACCGCCCGGCGAAGCGAGAGTGGATTACGATATCCTCTGCGACGTTTCAACCCGGATGGGATACGAAATGGGTTACGAAGGGGCGGGGGAGATCCTCGATGAAATCGCGGAATTAACGCCGATTTACGCCGGAATGAGTTTCGAACGAATCGACGACGTCGGGCTTCAGTGGCCGTGCGAAAGCAAAGATGATCCCGGGACGATGTATCTGCACAAAGGCGATTTCCGTCAGGGATACGGCCAGTTCTACGGAGTCGATTTCCGGGAAGCCGACGAGCTTCCCGACGAGAAGTATCCTTTAATCCTGACGACAGGGCGGCTACTTGAGCATTTCCACACGGGCACACTCTCGCGTCAGACGCCCGGTCTGGAGGAGATTGCCCCGCCAACCCCGGTGGAAATTCATCCCGAAGACGCGGAGAAGCTCGGACTTGAGGACGGGGAAGAGGTTGAGGTCAGCAGCCGTCGGGGAACGGTGCGCTGTCACGCCGTCGTAACGAAAAAATCTCCGAAAGGCACAGTTTTCATGCCTTTCCATTATCGAGAAGCTCCCGCGAACCGTCTCACCAACGACGCCCTGGACCCCATCGCGAAAATCCCCGAATACAAGGTCTGCGCGGTGCGAGTCGGAAAACCGGAGTGAGGGCCCGTTTGTTTGCTGCGAGACCTGTTGGTATATGTACCGCGTTCTGAACTCCAGCCTCCGGCTGAAGTCCAGTCCGCTCGTGGGGAAACGGAGACTCGAGTTCAGCTGAGCCCGCCATCGGCGCGCGAAACTGGACTTGAGGCGGACAAATGCCGGAAAATGCAAATGCGCCTGGAACCTCCAGGGAAATCACACCGCGTTCTGAAGTCCAGTCCGCTCGTGGGGCCGGCCGTTTACGGAACTCTGAAGGGGTATGCCAGTTCAGATGAGATTTAAAATGGCAGGCACGTCCGCCCAACGAATCTCCCACGGGGCCCACCACAAAACTCCTGCCTCTTGCAGCACGAGACAGTTCCTGCAACCCCGGTATATCGGCGGCCGCGTGAGCTGGGTCGTTTCGGGAAAGGTCGAAAGGAATTTCAAAACGCAAAAAGGCCGGAAAATGGAGCAAACAACGCCAGACTCCCGTTTTCAAACCGATTTGCGGCAGGGCCGCCCCGGCGATACGGACCTGCAACTCTCTGGCATTTTCCCGGGTAGTGACTTGCCGTGGCCTCCCGCGGCCCTGTGCCGCGGGGCGCGACGATTAGCTCACTACGCGCGCTCAACTCACAAATCGGCCTCCATCGGCCCCGCGCCGATGGGAGCAATGCAATAACAGGAACGCACGCTAAGCGCATACATGCGGTGGCAAGGTACCATACAGACGCCGATGTGTTTAAATCCGAAATGCAAAGCTGATTTTCAGCAATCGAGACGTGTTAGAGACGCCTGCGCGAAGCGCTCTCGGAGTGCGGTGAGCAGTTCGGCTTGCCGAACGGAGCACCGCTTTTTATTTGCTCTTGCATGCATGCCCACGAGCGGACTGGACTTCAGCCGGAGGCTGGAGTTCAGAACGCGGACTATC
>JAGXLK010000262.1 GCA_018334735.1 Planctomycetota bacterium
GGGGAAGTATCACAGTCAGTGGCCCATGCGTGGGACGGGATTTGATCCTGTCCCGCAGTATCCGGGCCATCTGATCGCGACAGCGGGCGTCATTGGAACATTTACCCCGCCTTCAGGTGAGCTTGGTCCGGCGTGGGTCCTCAACAATGATCGTGGCTCCATTTATGTGTTGTCCAGCGATGGACTTTTTTTAACCGATCTTGGCGGCGATGCCCGGACACACCGGCAACTGGGTCCTCCTGAGGCCGAACGTGGCATGGTGATCGATGATTACAGTTTCGGGACGGAGCTTTTCGGGCCGGCTGCGACCCAGATAAAAGGTAAGAAAACATATTTAACTGCTGGTCATCCCAGCACGAACATCTTCGAGATCACCGGATTGGATACTGTCCGGCGACTGCCTCGCCGGTCCGTTGAGGTTGAGTCCGAGGTTCTCGCGGATTGCCCGGGAGCCCGTCTTTTGCCGGCTGACCGTCGTGAACACAAGACCGCAAGTGTCATTGTGCGCAATGAGGCTCCTGAGGTGGATGGTAAGCTGGGCGACTGGCAGAGCGCAAGGTGGATGAAGGTGGACGATCGACTGAACATCCGGGGGGCGATGGCTGTGTGCGGCGATACGCTCTACGTTGCCTGGGACATCGGTACGCCGGATCTTTTGAAAAACGGTGCGGCCGATGGATGGAAGTATCTTTTTGCGACCGGGGGAGGGCTGGATTTGATGCTGCGGACCCGGCCTGATTCGGAAGACCGGCCCCGCCGCCGGAAATATCACTCCTACAGCGAGACTGCTGCCAGAGGCGACCTGCGTCTTTTCATCACCCGGGTGGGCGATCCAGAATCGGGGCCGGTGCGTGCCGTGCGTTTCCAGCAGGTGGGCGGAGAGGGCGACTCTATAACGTACGTTTCACCTGTCGGACAGGTAGATTTTGATGCAGTGAAAGATGTTTCTCGCAAGGTAAAACTCGCGCAACAGGCGGGCCAATTCGAAGTTGCCGTGCCATTATCCGTGTTGAACTTTTCGGTACGGCCGGGATTGGAGACGCTGGGCGATATTGGTGTGTTGACCGGGGACGGAGACCAGACGACGAACCGGTTGTATTGGAACAACAAAGCCTCGAACATGGTCTCTGATATTCCCACCGAGGCGCGTTTAACCCCCGAGGAATGGGGAACGCTGAGATTCACGAAAGCGGACAATTTGGACGCTCGTCGCCGTGGGGTCAGTTTGGGCGGGGTATTTTTTGACGAAGGAAAAAGCAGCCTCTCCGGGGGGAAGGAAATATCTCTGGTTGACCTGGACGCGGAGGCATTTTCGGGCGATCGTGCTGCTGCGGTCAGCGGCCGTGTGCTGGTCCGTCCGCGCTCGGCCCCGTTTCTCATCACGGAAAATCCCGGGGAGAATGAATACCGGTACTTCCAGATGGCCTGGAAACCCCAGACGCCTGGTAAAATCCACCTGGAGGTGCGGGTTGAAGACACGCAGGTGGTGCGTGCCGATACCGAGGTTGAGATGACAAAACAAATCAAACCGGGCCGGCAGGACGAAGACATCACTGGTGACCTTATGGGCGAGCTGGAGGATGAGAACGGTGAAAAGAATGGGGGGCAAAAAGATTCCCGGGGTTGGCAGGTGGAAAAAGTTGACCTGTGGAACGTGTGGAAACGCCCCCGGCGGGTAACTTCTATATGGATCTATGTTAAAGGTGGGCGTGTTCTCATTGACGATGTGCGGCTGAGGCGAAACCTGAATTCAAAATAAAAATAGGAAATGAAAAATGGGACGAGAGCATAAAATTATGGGAACAGTTTCCGCACCAGTTTTTTTGTGCATACTTCTGGTGATCATATGGAACGTACCGGCGTCCCAACCGCTTGTTCGAACGGTCAATCGCCGGGTGCCTCCCGAGGAGTTTGCAGAAACCTGGGGCGTCAATCCCGATCGAATGCGGGAGTCGTTTGGTCGGAACGAGAAGGTACGTCTTATTCTCAAAAATTGCAGTGCTCCGGCGAACGTTCTGTGGCCCGGTGAGACGGCCAGTTTCACGTTTCATGCGGAAAATCTGACGGATAAGGCTCTTGATCTTTCGGGTAAAGTGCATATTATTCGCTACCAGACGTATACCAAACCGGGCACCAATTTTTTTAAAATTGGGATCCGTAAGCTGAAAGAGACCGGCACCGTTCCGATCGCCATTAAAATTGAGCCAGAGGGGTGGGGTGATGTGACCGTTACTCCGAAAATCCCGGAGCGGTTCGGAGGCTACGCTCTTATCGTCGATTTTCCCGGTCAGGATCGACTGTTCGGGGCTTCCTGTGTGCGGTCGTACAAGCCCGAGCACCACAAAAAACGCTTTTACAAGCTGACAGTAGATCTACGGGATATCGATGCTCTCAAGCGTTTGGGCGTGGCCCCGAATCGGATAGGTATGAGTTACATGCCGACGACCCGTGACAATTTTGAAAAACGATATGAGCAGAAAACCGAGTATCTGCGCCGGTTGCAGGAAGCCGGACGGACGGTGACGGTCGAGTTTGGCGCGGGGGCTCGAGACCATCAGCCCTTAGGGCGTCCCCGTCCCTGGCTGGATGAAAATGATGTGATGAAAAAAGGCAAGTCCGACATGGCCTGGTTGCCGTCGATGGACGATGATTTTCGCCGGTTTGTGAAGAAGTTGCTGGTCGATTATGGGTGGCCCAGAGGCCCCATCAACGGTGTTATGCTCTGGAACGAACCGTGGGAAGGAATCAGCATATCAGGCTGGGGAGCTGACATGATCCGTTACCGGAATCTGTACACGGCCATGGCGCAAGGGGTGGAAGATGCCGAGCAGGAAGCGGGGGTGGAAGTCTTCATCGGCGGGTGTGATTCCAGCTCCAATACCATGGATAAACTTTTCGGCGATGGATCCAAGAAATTTCTCAAATGGCTCGACTTCATGAGCATTCACTACCAGGGTACGAATCCATGCACGACAATCCGGATGTTCAACGAGCGGACGGACGAAAACGGGAATCCGGCGCCCGTGCAGGTCTGGGATACCGAGAGCTGGGTTGCTAACTCCGACGATCGAATTGCTGGCGTGCTGGCGGCCATGTACTCCTTCGGGCAAAAAAGGGTGGTGGGTATTAACAGCAATAAGATGGTGACGACCTCTTTCAATACCCGCCTCCGTGGTTTTAAGGGCAAACGGCGAATCCTTCAGACCTGGTCGGCGGGAGCGGCGATCGGAGCGTTCCAGCATTTCGTCGGCGAACGGGATTTTCGGGAACTGCTTTTCCGCAAAGCCCCGCCCTTTGTGATGATCTTTGAAGGTGAAAATCAGGAAGATGGGACCGTCGTGGTGCTGGGGGATTTGGGATCTGTTTTTGGTTTCAAAAATGTGCCGTTTTTCACCTGCCGCAGCCAGCAGGAGGTGAGGATCAAAGAGGAATTGCGAAAAAAACTGGCCTCGCTGCCGGCCAATGCCCCTGAACGCGAGGAGATAACCGCCAGACTCAAAAAATATATGCCCTGGACGGGCGCCAAAATGACTCTTCGATGTCCGGACAATGCGTTCAGCCTCTACGATTTCTACGGGAACCGTGTCGAGACAAAAAACGGAGAGATCGTTGTCCCGCTGGACGCTCGGGGTTTCTATCTGCGCGGGAACGGAGAGGAGGGATCCTTTTCAAAACTCCTTGCTGCTCTGAAGAATGCGCGAGTGTATGGGGTGGAGCCGTTGGTCACGGAAGCCCTGGATATGACAGCTCCGATAGCCGAAAAGCCTGCTATCCGGTTGAAATCAACCAACACCTTGAACCGCCCCATCAAAGGAGAACTGAACGTATCGGTGGCGGGTTTGAAGGTGAGACATCCACAGACGGTCTCTTTCAGGCCGCACGAGCGGAAAATTATCAACGTAAGGATCACGGACGGGGAACCGCGAGCGGATAATCTTTACCCGATGCGCATGGTATTCGATGCCGGCGACGATGGACTGGCCGTGCACGAAGAGACCATGCGGGTTAACTGGATTGAGAACAGGAATATTACCGTCGACGGCCAGCTCGACGATTGGGAAGGGGCGATCCCGCAGCAAATCAGGGCCGAGGGGATGCACGGAGCGACAATGATGGAGAAGGTCTGGCGTCCGTTTCTCCAGTTTGATGAGTCGGTGTCAAAAGGCTTCGCGGTGGGGTATCTGGCTTACGATGAGAAGTACTTTTACTTCGGGACCAAAATCAGCGATTCTTCACCGCATCCGGGAACCGTCAGGTTTGAGACGCGCAATGATGATGATTATTTTTATCCCGAGGTGTGCTATCAGGTCAATGCCGACAAGACTTTTGCTACGGTTAACGGTGGTGTGAAGGGCAGTTTTTCGGATTTGCTTCCCGTGAAAAAACCCGGGAGCAAGGAGAAAATTTCGGCCAGAGGTTGGAAAGGGCTGTCCCGCTATGCCGCATTTGACATCGATGCTGGCGAGAGCCCGACGGCTTTCTCCGTGTATTACCTGCACTGGAAAGGGAAATACCCGCGGTGGTCTCGTCCCGAGATCCTTGCCAGAGACAGCGGTGAGAAATTGCTGAAAGTAAAACCCGAGAAGACCGGTTACGGTACGTATTTCCGGTTTTTGATTCGGGGCAAGGTCCGGCTTCATTTTCCATCTAACTGGCGACGTGGCGCGATTGTGGGGCTTTTCCTCGATCCGGCGAAAGGTGTGGACGGAGAAGGCCTGAAGAATCCGGGGGCAAAATTCCTTGGTACCGATACTGAGACTGAGGCGAACTGGCCCGGTGCGTACGGGAAACGTGCTTTCTTGTTGCCCGGTGGGTCCAGAGGTGGAGAACACCAGCGTATTCGCCTGGTGAACGATGTGAAGAAGAAAAAGCTCGAATGGCCGGAAGGAGTCCGGCGGTACAGTTACCGAAAGCTTCCCATGTTGCCGGCGGGCAACGCACCCCGTTTCGACAACATACAGATTGCGTTCAATGTGTTGCCCCCCGAAAAAAAGTGGATGAAACCCTATCCGCCGGGCACGATGCCACACTATATCGGCTATGCCGACACCGATTACGAATACGCCTTAAACAAAGTGGCTGACGAA
>JAGXLK010000263.1 GCA_018334735.1 Planctomycetota bacterium
CGGCCGGTGCGAATGCACGTCAAACTGCGTGCATGCAAGCTTTATGCTTTTCAGTTTGCTGGGGACGCCTGATTGGGGATAAGCGGTATCGGATTAGTTGTCTGGGGTTTTACTGCAGAGACCAGCAAGGTTGTCAGACGATGAAAAGGTACTCCCTGATAATATAATGCGGGAGCCTACCACCGACCTTAACTCGGTGGGCTCCGCTCAGCAGGGGAGAGTATTTTGCACTACCGCCAGCCGACAAAAAACTGCGCCACCACCGGGCTTGTCCCGGTGGAGCGATGCTTGCTCTGTTCTGAACACGAAGTACGGCCACACCGACACAAGGTGTGGTGGTAGCCTTTTTTGGGAGCACATTCCCCGGTAGTGCATAAGTACAGCCCCACTGATTCCGCGCCGCCGCCATATATTGGACCCTGTTTTGCAACGGATCCCAATAGTAAGCGAAGTGTTTGGGATGAGTGAGCGGACTGGACGAACGCGGTACAATTTCCAGGGACTGGATACGGGGACGCAAAACCTCCGAGACGGCCTGGACGATAGCGGGTCTTCAAACACAGGACCGATGTTATGGACCCCAGATCCCGTCCCCTGGTGTTTCTTACTCCCACATTTGCCCGTCTCAAGTACGCCCGAAGCGCATAAATCCCCCTTTCGCACTGTGGAAGATGGATCCCATAGCCCTTAGCCCGGGAATCCAGCTACAGAAGTTCTTGCAAGTTCATCGGAAGATGGCGAAGTAATCTCGTCATTCTGCTGGCCCAACAGCGAGGTTGCCGCGGCGTCCCGCGAGAGCGGGACACCTCGCAATGACCTGTGAGGGTGGATCAGGATTCCCAAAGTAGAACTGGTGCCGGAATCGCGGAGACAGGCAATAGCTGACGGAAAAATCGATACAAGTCGTTTGTCAGAATGCGTGGTTCCAGTAACATAATAAGCGCAACGATAAGATGAATGAAGGGAGATCCATATGGTGGTCAAATTACAAAAACGCCACTTATTGATGTTGCTGCTTTTTCTGCTGTGCATGGGATGTGCGACAGAGACTGCCCTCCAAACTCCTTCTGGCATTAAATACAAGCACATCGTGCGCAAAAAACCGCGTCCCCTCCAGATCCACGTCCTTCGCATTGACCTCCGCAGACGAAACCTGGTGCTGGCCGTTGATGTGGGAGATGATCCCGACGGAGACGGTCCGGCGGAGACGATTCTCATGATGCCTTCGGCACACGCGAAACGGAGTGAACTGCTGGCCGGTGTCAATGCGAATGCATGGAGGATGGTGCCCCCTCCGCCGAAAGGGGAAAGCCCGATGTACATCGCGGGGAGGGCCTGCAATATCGGCGGATGGGCGGTGGTCGAAGGACGAGAATGCAGTCCGGTGCGGAAGAATTACTGGAGTTTCTGGGTGGATGAAAACGGCCAGGCAAAACTGGGTAACATCGCGAAGCCCCGGCCCGGAACCCGGTGGGCTGTGGCTGGATTTGGGGGACTCATAAGAGATGGTGAAATTCTGCCAGGTCCCTCTGACAAACGTCACCCGCGCACGGCTCTCGGGATCGACAGAAAAGGTGAAACCCTGATTCTTGCGGTGGTGGACGGGCGGCAGGAAGGTTACAGTGAAGGGATGAGTACCCGGGAGCTGGCGGAACTTATGGCCGAGCTGAATTGCCAGGATGCTATGAACTTGGATGGCGGAGGAAGTTCCGTTATGATTCGGCGGGATGTGGACGGAGACGCAAAAATTATCAACAGCCCGTCCGGTAAGTACGGTCCACGCCCCATACCCGTTATGCTCGGGGTGTGCTTGCGGGGAAAGAGCCGGTAAGTAAAGATCATCTGATGCCTGATAGGGGGCGCAGCCCCCCGCGCATCTCCTAATGCCTGGGGTACATTTTTCACTTACACAACAGGATAGGTGCAGGAGTGCGGCGCGTTGTATATGTGTAGCCCCAAAGTGCTGCTCTACGGGTCATTGCGAGCCCATCGCAAGACGGGCGAAGCAATCTCTTCGTTTTGTTTAGTCGTGTCTTACGTAAACACGTGCTATATTATCCTCAGGCGATCACGTACCCCATCTCCAGCGCCTTTGCCAGGCGAAGCTGCCGCTTTGACATCCGGCTGGCCAGGAACTTTGTGGCTTATGTTGCAGAGCGGTCAAAAATAGACAGGTGTCATGAGGTCAGGATGATACAGAAAACTATTTGGTTTCTGGTTCTGGACCTGTGACCGAGCTTCCTCGCGATGGTAAAGTTTATAAAGCCCCGTGCCGTTGCTGAGTGAGGTGAAATGAAAAATGTCACGAGGGAGACCACCGAAATGTCCCTATTGCGGAGACACGGGAAAGAAAGTGTCCAAAGGATATCGACATACAAAAACCATGGGCAAACGGCCTATCCGAAAATGCAATTCGTGCGGACGACGGTTCACTCTGGATAAGAGTGAATGACCACGTCCGAATTCCAAGGTGGGAAGGATAAATCGCGGAGCATGTTTTTGCGTGTGAAGGGCAAATACAAGCGATTTATTTTTGTCCGTTACGGATGAGCGTGAGTATAGTTACTCTGACGTGTGAAGGGAGTTCTGGCCAGGCCTGGATTATTTCTTTCAGGTCATCCGGTGGGTCTTTCATTATGTTCTTATTGTGTTCCAGGGGGGGACCAGAGGTGTCCGAAGCTTTCTGGTGGGCGTCCGTTCCCTTTTCCCCGTCCGATTGTCTCTTGTTGTAAGTGTCCGCTGAGCAAAAAGAAATGACCGGCATCGGACGAGATCTGTCCGATGCCGGTTTTGGTGGAATGGTGGAGGCGGCGGGAATCGAACCCGCGTCCCGAAAGCGTTCAGCGAGGTATCTACACGCATAGTCAGTCTTTTGAGTTTCGCCGATGCGGCTCCGAATGACAGGATCCGTCTCGGCCAGCGCGTTTTGGGTCGGGTTGCGACCTTCCCCGCGTCCCCACGTGCACGGGAACTAACGGGTTAGCCTGCTTTTTTGTCGCCAGTTACCGGCCCGCAGGCGGGACCAGTAGTGACGCGGCGGTCAATTAAGCCGCCATTGCGTATGCCGGTGTTCTTTCGGCATGTTTAGGTTTGCCAGGTGTTTAACGAGGCCGCCTGACAACCTCGGCGCGCAACCTCTACCTCCGACTTCCGGTCGAAGCCCTTACGCCCCCATATTGTCAATACTTCCATTATAACTGCGCTGAATGGCTCTGTCAAGGGCGTAACTGTCGATAGTGAAAGGGGTTACGGGGGGAAACGGCAGTTTCGAGCGGATACAGCAACGGACTGGATTGAGTTTAGAGTCTATAATGCCAGCTAAACGGCGCGATCGGTCGCCATGACAGCTTTGAGTGGAAAAGAGGGAAGGAACTGGGGGGACCTCCGGAAATGGGCAAAAGCTCAATGGCGGTGTGCGCCGGACGGGAGTTAGTTTTAAAATGGGGGGGCGGCGACATTTTGATGTTCACCTGTTGCAGCCCCACAGAACGCGCCAGGGTACACCATGCGAATCGCGCGAGTGAAAGAACTGATTGAAGAGCTCAAACAATATGCCCGGGATGCGGTTCGTGCCCTCGGAAGCAGGAGCGGGTCACGGCAGGAACTGAGCAATGCACTCAATGAGATGAGCCGGCTCCAGAAACACTACTGCGACGGGTTCCCCGAAATACCGGACGAGGTGGAGTTCTGGGAACGACTCTGGAGGTTTACCGATACGATCCGGGATCAATGGGATCGGCTCGAGAAAGTGGCCGACAAGATTCCCGACAGGGAATTGGTGGATGGTATTTACGGCATACTCCATGAAAAACGTCGTCGCCTCTACCATTGGACCCGCGGGACGATCGAAGATCGTGCACCCCGCGTCCCCTCAGAAGCGCATTTTGAGCTGGGTATCGACCACCGGCGCGAGGACCTGCGGGGGATGCACGAGCGAGTGGAAGCACTCTACGAATCGATCAAGCGGGCTGACCGCCTGCCGGAAATCTGTGAGAACGCGGAACCAGGGAGCGGGGATGTCAATTTCGGATTGATTTACGGCGGTGGCTGGAATGTCAGTACCTACAGCATCATGCGGGAAGCCCGCAATCTGCCCGACCTCAACGTCGTGGTGGGGTTTGACCACCCCGGGAGCGACCTTTTTGGGATCAGGAACGGATGCCGGGTCCGACTCGCAGGATCCGGATTTATTCAGCGCGATGGGAAGCACATCCTGACGAGCTTCCGGGAACCTGTGGTTTTGCATTTTATATGTCCCCATCAGTGGCAATCGACCGAAATTCGACCACATCAGCTGCGGGTGCCTCTTCTGCGTTCGGATTTGGTCCTGGATGTTGTTGACAACAAACTGACCACAACCCATGCGCTGGAGACTTACCGGAATTCGCACGGAACTGAACTTCCGCTTATCCGGGAAGAAGCTGTCCCAGCGCCCGCGTCGCTACCGGCGGATTGCGAGGAACTCGAAACTTTGGCTCACTGTGGGTTGGAACGGCTTGCGGAGGATGGCGTTGACGAGGCCGTGGTGAAACCCTCATTCGGGATGCAGGAACAGGGCGTCGAGTATTTTTGTCTGCCAGCGGAGCGTGCCGAAGCGGCAGCGCATGCTGCTGTAATGGCGTTGGAGTCAGGAGCGGTTCTGCAGGAGAAAGTGACACCTCTTGGCGGGTTGGACTACAACTGGCGGGTTTTCGTCGCCCTATCGCCCGGGGGCCAGCCGGAAACCGTCGGGCAGTTCGCCCGGTTGGGACACGGCGACGAGATGGAGATGGTGCCTGATCGCGAGATGTTGCGCCGGGTTGGCCTGGAAAATGAGGAGCAAATAGAGGGGTTCATTGGGCGGCTGCAGCAGGTTAGTTTGAACGCTTACCGGGCGGTTGTGGAGGATGCCGAGCGCCGGGGGAGAGATTTCGAGTGGAAGCCGCTGGCGGGCGTCCCTTACACGGTCCCGTATTTTCTCGGGATGGATCTCATGGGCGATGCCAGAGTCATGGAAGTCAATGGACACGAAGTGGCGGGGATGTGGACGGATGACCGTCTGTACCCTGAGAGCAGCGGGCGCAGCAATCGGCTGGT
>JAGXLK010000264.1 GCA_018334735.1 Planctomycetota bacterium
CGTGCATAGAATTGACGTGCGCAGCAAACGAATAGTTTTCGCCTCTGACCTGGACCCCGTGGCTATTCAACAGCGTGCAATCGCAACATACCCCTGGTCTTACCGGAAAGACCAGAATGTGCTCGACGGTCCCCTAATCCTCGCTGAACAAAAATACACGAAAGGGCTGGGTGTCCATGCTCCGTGCCAGCTCACCTATTCGATTCGCCAAAATTACTCGACCTTCGCCGCTACAATCGGCATAGATGAAGGGATGGATGGCAAAGGCGACTGCATTTTTAAGGTCCTTGGGGACGGGAAAGTGCTTTTCGAACGGCGAATCCGGGGCGAAGACAAACCACATGAAATTCGTGTGGACATCTCCGGGCATGACCGGGTAACACTCGCCGTCGAAGCGGGACAGAATCTGGACATTGGCGATAACGCCAATTGGTGCGAAGCACGGTTTGTCCAGTAAGCGGCGACAAGCAGGGCTAATTCTGCGAGACGAAACTTCACTTTATTCCCGCTCATCTTCCGGTCGTGGACCAACGTCACTCAAGTCTATCGGCTCAAAATCCAGCTCCTCAATCGCTGGAGAATCCTCGGACAGGCTGAAATCGTCCGATTCAGGGTCAGCGCACCGGGGATCGTCAACAATAGAATGGTGGTCGTGGCCCAGCTCCTGCCAGCCCTCAAAATCGAGGGTTTCCTCCCCGTCCGTGAACACCAGTTCTTCGCCGCCGACATCCCAGAACAGGTTGAGGTCGCTTCTTAAATTTCGCATGGCGAGTTTCGCACCATAACCTCCCCGGAAAATGGGCTGGCCGTCGGTAATGAAAACATTGCGTTCCCAGTTGAAGGCTTTGTGCTGGAGATCCGCGCGGCCATGCGCGGTCACACTTTCCCCGCCAAAGGCGAAGATGTTGTTGCGGACAAGATTTTCCCGGCCGTAGTGCTGATGAAAGATTTCCCCGTTTGTGCGATAGCAGACGTTGTTCTCGATCAACAGGTGCGAGCTTCCTTCGTCCGGATAAATACACCATGCGCCGTAATTCAGTTTCTCAACATCATGGATTAGATTCCCCCGCAGGACCGTCCCCGGCTGGACGCCCAGCGTGTATATGCCACCCATATCCGACAACAACCCCTGTCCGATATCATGGATGTGGTTTTTCTCAATCATATTCTCCCGGCTGATGTTACCCCGATACCCCCAAACCCAGCCGCAAGAAATCCCGCTGTAGTACAGGTCATGGATGTGGTTGTGACTGATTACATTTTCAAAACTGTGCATACTCAAAACGCCAACCCCGCAGTGGAATACTCGACCGCAGACGTGAATGTGATTATCCGTGATCCGGTTGTGCCCGGTACGGAGATATCGCGGATCGTTGTAGTCGCCGCCGTTCAACTTCACACCACCGGCCCCGATATCGAAAATCTCGTTCCCGACAACCCGGATCCCTTCGCACCCGTCCCCGATCTCGATACCGTACCAGCCGACATTCGCCACGCGGCAATTTTCGATCGCGCAGGAACGGGCTCCATTCAGAACAATCGTCCCGGGCACATCGCTGGCCGCCTGCGATCCGGACGCATCGGTACCCCGGGAATAGCGGTTCACTGAACGATTACCGTCAAGTTTTTCAGACGCCGCGGGTTCCTCGCCGATCTTCCATCCCGGCTGAACCCAATCCGCATTTTCGAAGCGCAATCCCCGGAACTTCAAGAACTCGACGTACCGATTCTGTTTCGGATCGCCGGTGAGTTTCATAAGTTGCCGAATTCTGGGCGCAAACACCTCAGTCGTTTCGGGGTCTTCACCCTCTTTGGGGATGTAGAACAATTTTCCATTTGATCGATCCAGATACCACTCCCCCGGTTCGGTCAGTGCTTCGAAAACATTGTCGATAAAACACGGCGCCAGGTTTTCCCCGTGTGATTCCACCAACGGTGCCCGGCTTTTCCTGGCCGCCGTTATCATCTCGGTTTCTTCGTCGAAATCCGCCACCGGAAAACGTTCGTCAATCCAGAAGTGAAAAAACACGATCTCAACGTCCTGGAGAAGGCGCCATTTCTTCATGGCACCTTCTTCCAATCGGAATTGCCGGTAGCCGCCGCTCCCCCAGCCGGCAGGCACATCCATCCCCGGAACCTCTGCAACACGGTACCGTCCTTCTTTCGGCAGTCGCGGACGTAGGCGTCGTTCACCGTCGACAAAAAGCTGCCGAAAATACCAGTCTCCGTTAGCAACCTCCTCCAGTTCCGCCACCCAGACCGATTGACCGTTCAAAGTTTTAATTTCCCAGTCGGTGATTTTTTCGCCGCCATCGAGAATCGGTTCTTCTCCCGGGTAGGCCGCATACGTCACGGGAGCCGAATCGGCCGGTCCGAACTGAAGCGGTTTAGCAAGTTTGTACCGTCCACCTCGGAGAAAAACCGTTACCCGGGGCGCAAGGAGACCTTCTCTTTTCAATTTGCGGATGACCCGTTGCGCTCCCGATACGTCCGCAAACGGACCGTCGGTATTCTTTTCATTCGGCTCGGCCAGCGTGCCGGACCATTGGTTGTTACCTTCAGGTGCAACGTAATATGTATCGGATACAACAGCGTTCACCGGGCGTGCCAAAGTCCAATCCTCCATACATCGTTGTTATGGCAATCATACAATCGCATCGGCGCCTATGTTAGCCGCATGACAAACAGATGCAAGTAGCCGACGCGAAAAGCTTGTTGACAAAAGATATGTGGCCGGCATGTGCGAGATGCCGCTGAATTCGTCGATTTTGTTAAAAGCTGCCACGACAAAGCTGTCGACGTGACAAAGACTGCCAGTGAGTATCGCGAGCGCGCCGAGGCTGTGTGGCGAGATCTCAATGAATGATCATACGCCGGCTATCTCAACCTCTTGCTCCGCCTGCGCGCTTTCCCAGATGGCCTCGGCAATGCGCAGGGCTTCCACACTGTCCTGGAGCGAGGCCACCGGTTCGGCACCCGTCACCGCACACCTCGCCAGGTCACGCATTTCCCCCACATACCCTCCCAGTTCGAGACTCTCATGTTCGAGGATAAGGGATGGTCGGTACTCACAGGTCTGATTTTTTAGCGCTCGCTCGCCCTTGAGAGCCTCCGGCAACCACCCTTCCAGCGGATGGTACCTGAGATAAATCTGATCCTCGACCTCAAGCCACTCCTGGTGGCCTGTGAGATTAAAGACTTCATTGAAGTGCCAGGTGTCAGACGCCAGCGCGCAGAGATTCATTATCCCCACCCCGCCGTCGGCGAACTGAAGGTTAACGGCATAGGCACCCTCTTGCTCCGAAATCTGATGCAAACGCGCGTGGACAGATTTCACATCCCCGCAGAGAAAACGGGTAACATCGAACATGTGAACGAGCTGGCCGATCAGAAACGCCCGCATTGGCTCTTCAATTCCCCACAAAGCGGGGTATGGCCCCTGCGTAAAACGCACTTCCGCCATGTGAACCCCTCCAAAACTTTCGTTCTGACTGATCGCACGAGCTGCTCGGTAAGCGGGGCTGTGGCGTTTCATAAAACCACAAAGGCCTTTGCAACCTTTCTCCGAAGCCAGATCCGCCAGTTTTTGCGCCTCATCAGAATTAGTGGCACTGGGTTTTTCAACGTAAATGTGAAGCCCTCGTCCCAGGCATGTCTGGCCTACATCCACGTGCATCTGGGGACGCCCACAAATGGCCACAGCATCCAGTTCCTCCCCATCCAGCATCTCTTCCAGATCGCAGTACGCCGTTGGCACACCCCATTTACTCGCGGTGGCGTCGGCCTTCTGCGGATCGATATCACAAACAGCCACCAGTTCGATCTCTTCCACCTGCTTTATCGCGGGGTAAAGCCTGTGATTGGCGTGTCCGCCACATCCCACAAATCCTATGCGCGCCTGGATTTCGCTCATTTTTTCCTCACATTTTGTGTCCCAGAAGCCGACTACTTCTCCAGCAACCAGCGGACAACTCCCATGTGGTAGCGCTGGTGTGTATCGATACCGTTACAGTAATACGCCGTGACAAGAGTTCCGTCTTCGAGTTGTACGCTGGAGGGATAGCCGACGTCCTGGCGTCGTTCGTACCAGGGGCCGTCGCTCTCCGTTTGTTTTTCGCGTTTCCGCGTCAAATTTACAAGCACGCGAGGTCGACTCCAGGTCTGACCCATATCGTCGCTGAATCGCGCGCCCACTCCGTAAAGACCTTCGTTGCGAATCCCAAAAGTGAGGAGCAAACGATCCTCCTCAAGCAGCAATAGATGTCCGGGGTGTTGCCCGGGCAGCGTCAACGCGCCTCGGTCGTCCCAGTTTTTTCCCTGATCTTCCGAACCGAACAATTCCAGATGCGCATCTTCGCGTGTTCTTGCTGCTACCAGGATATCCCCATCGGGTAAAACGAGCGGGGTAGACTCGTTTGCATCATGATCGCGAATGACTCCCTGGACTTCCCATGAATAACCATCGTCTTCGCTGGTGTAGAAGTAAGCGGCATGGTCGTCGTCCGGCAACGCAGAATAGATGCACACTCCAAGAAGATCATCACCAAGAACCACGATATCTCCGAACGGGATAATGCCCCCAACGTCTTCAGCGGGCGGATCTACTGGTGTACCCCGTTGCCAGTTATGTCCTCCATCTTCCGATCGGCAAACCCACATGGGGAGAATCTCGCCATCATGGGGACTCGAGTATGATCCAGGAGGACGCCTTTCGCTCCAGCCGGATGCAAGGACGACCGGATTACCATCGGATGCCAGTCCGGCCGCCACATTCATCCTGTTTGTACCTGGTTCGTGTGGAGCGGGCACACTGCGGAGATTCCAGAGACGCCCGCCATCTTCGCTGGCCCAGCACTCTACATCGCCCTCCCAACCGCCATGTGTGGGCTGGTTAAAAATCGTGGCAAGTATATCGCCATTCGGCAGGAGCGTCAGATTCGGCCATGCGCAAACATTATCCACTGCAATATAACGTTCCGACATCCGAAACCTCCAGTTTCCAAATTGGGATGACCCAAAAAATAACTATTCTTGTTTCCGGCATGATACGATTCCATCCCC
>JAGXLK010000265.1 GCA_018334735.1 Planctomycetota bacterium
GTTGCCGGTCGGTGCGCAGACGTTCCTGACCTGGGATGAAGAGAACTTTTACCTCGGGATGCGGACGCAGCTTCTTCCCGGCCAGACGCTTCGTCGACGCATGCGGCGGGACGAGTCGAACGTCCACCGCGATGACTCGATTGAAATTTGTTTCGACCCGCTGGGTCGTGACCAGGCGGAGCCGGCCTTTTACCAGGCGATTTTCAACAGCCTCGGGTTCTGCTGGGACGCAGCCCACACCGTCGGAGTGGCCGCAAAGTTCTGGAACGGGAACTGGACGGTTAAAAGCGATTACGAACGGGGGATGGACCACTGGGATATTGAGCTTAAGATTCCCGTCAGTTCCATGGAGATAAAAACCGAAAACGAACCGGGTCAAGTATGGCGGTTTCTGGCGTGCAGAGACTGGAAGAACATGGAGACACCGGACGGACGCGGAATCTGGAACATTTACTCTTCGATCACGGGTTGGGGCGGATTCGTTTATGCGGACTCTTACGCCGGATTGGTGCTCGACGACGCGGCTCCCACCGTTCAACTGGTGGATATCGAACCACTGTGGCATGGCAAATTGGGTTTTGAAGCGCGTCTGCATAATCCCACCGACCAGCCGATCAAATGCAACGGGATCGCGAAAGTGTTTTTCAACATGACGGAAGGGGCTCATCGGGCGGGCACCGACATCGACTGGACCACACGCACCGAAAAGCCGCTCCGGGAGCTGTCCAAGAAATTTGAGCTTGCACCGGGCGAAAGTGCCATCTGGAAAGTTCCGTCAAAAGATTTGCCGGCGCTGCCAAAAAATAAGCGATGGTACGACATGGTGCTGACGGTCAAGTCTCAGGACGGCAAAGTAACTTATTACCGCGCTCAACGACATTTCTTGGAAAAAACGCTCAAAGCAAAAGTAAGGAAATACAAACTCCCTCTGAGCGTCGAGTATAACCCCGTGCGGAGCAATTTAGAGGTGCGGTGCGATGTGCTGGATTACCCGAAACGGGGTCAAACGACGGGGGTGAAAGTGGAAGTCTTTCCCCAGGGAGCGGAGACGATAAAACCGCTGGCAGGCGAGACGGTCACCCACATCAGGAACAAAATCTATGAGGGTGTCGTGGATCTTCCAAAACTCAAAATCGGCAAATACGCGATCGAGGCTACGGTGGTGGGTAAAGACGGTGAGGCGCTCGAGAGGAAAAACTTTGAGATCGAGAAACTGAACGAGGAGAAAGAATTCGCCTGGTGGGGGTGCAAAGCGGGGATTCTTGAGGAACCTGTCCCACCTCATAAACCGCTCGAATACGCTGAAAAGGGCGAAGTGGTTACAACAATGGGAGAAGTGACATTCGACAAGAGCGCTTTTCCCTTGCAAATCGAGGCTACGGGGGAGAGATTGCTTGATCAACCGGTGAGATTGTTGGTCGGCGGGAAAGGCCCTGAAATAAGAGGGACATTTAAGACGGAGAAACAGACGGCGTTGCAGGCGGAAATCAAGGGCGCGGAGATGGTATACCGGGGCCAGAACGGCCAGGTGATGATTCGAACACGTACGGCCATGGAATATGACGGTTGCATGAAGTTTACGGTGGATATCGAGCCAAAAAGGCCGACACGGGTCGATTCGATTTGCCTGGAAATTCCGTTTGAGCTCCGGCGCGCTCAGTTTCTATGGACTATGGCCCAGGATTGCCGGGCAAGCTGGCTGGCTGTGCCCATCGGTCAGGGCAACGGGAAGGTCTGGGACAGTTCGAAACGCAAAGGTTTTCAGATGACCGTCGGCACGTTCATGCCCCAGTATGTTGTGACGGATGGTCTGCGGGGGCTTTGCTGGTTTGCGGATAGTGATCGGGGTTGGGTGCCAACCGACGACGTGCCGGCGACGGAGGTTATTCAAGAGAAAGACTGTACTCTCCTGCGTTTCAATTTGATTGGTAAGCCTTTTATGCTCAGGGATAGACGGCGAGTTACTTTTTATCTGCTTCCGATGCCGCCCCGACCCATGCCACCGGGGTGGCGGCTTTACCACCGCAATGCCACGCAGTTCGGCTACTACGTGCATGATCCCATCGTGTGTTGGAAACCCCCCATGCCCAAAGATTTTCAAAAAGCGCAGAATTTTATGGAGAAAGGCACGCTTTATAACAAAGATGGTTCGGTGAAGGTCAAGGAGCACGGCGGCAAGTGGCATCCCGGGCGGGAGTTTGCTCCCTGGCACAATTCCCACGACTGGTATCGCGTCCCCGCGATCAACACCCGGACGTTCTCGTATTTCCGTCAGGAGTGCGGTGATGTGAGCTGGACGCCGACCATGATCGACTACAAATGCTATCTGTGGAACGAATACGTGCGCCGCACCGACATCGCCGGTATTTATTTTGACATGCCGGAAGCGATGGGTTTCAGCTTCAGCGTGAGCAATGGTACGGCCTACGTCATCCCTGCGGGCCAGCCGCATGCGGGAGAAGTCCAACCGGGTTATCGGATAAGCGGTTTCCGGGAGTTTATGAAACGAGTGCGGGGTATCTTCTACCAGCACGGTCGGCCTTATCCATGGTTGGAAATGCATTCCACGCACGGACCTGTGGCGCCGTGCACGCCGTTTTTAGATATTCGCACCGAAGGCGAACATTACCGTATGCCCTCCGGTCATCATTTCATGAGGGCATGGACGCTTCCCCATCTGCGTACGATCGACGTGCCGCCGATGTGGGGCATGGTGACCCGCTGGCTCAGTGGGTATCCCTGGGACGGGGAGGTGCGTGGCGCTGATCCACAACGCTGCAAGATCGGTGCGCTCATCCTTCATGACGTTTTTACGGGCTGGGGAGGTTTCGGCCAGAGTGGTCGAATTTACAAGCGTCAGGCGCCGAGCACCCGTAAACCGCCTTACGGGTACCGTCATCCGAATGTCAGCCAGAAACTGATCGCCCACGGAATGAATCGTTCCGAAGTGGTCTATTATCCGTACTGGAACAATTCCGACGTTGTGCGAATAGATTGGCTGAAAAGGATGATGCTAGAGGGAGTGCGTGCGAGTCTCTGGCACATTCCTTCGCGGGACAAAGTGCTGGTGGCTGTGGCCAATTTCAATGAGAGTCTTCGCTCTGGAGTGCGTGTTATGCCGGCTTTGAAAAAACTGGGGCTGGAACCCATAGGTGCCGAAGAGAGGCTCCTTGTGGTTGATTTTGAGACAGGGGAACCACTGAAAGCCCAACCGGAACTTGATCTTGAACCTCTGGATTTCCGTCTTCTTATGTTTGCGAAGGTTAAAGTAGCGAAAGATGCACAGTTGGAAGGCAAAAATTATGGTGGAGCTGAGGTCTACGATCCTGCGAAGCATATATTGACCGATAAGGCGATCCGTGCCGATCTTGCGATGCACGGTTTGGTGGCATCGGATGCCCGGTATTATGGTCCGGAGACGGTGTCTGCAACAGCCGACATTTCAGCTGCGTCACTGGAAGGAATTGAGGTATCGGTAACGCACGCACCCGACGATAACGTGGCCCTGGCGCTTGTGGAAAACAAGTCGGCTCATCGGCGCGATATCAAGGTAAAGCTGAAGTTGGACAAGCTGGGTCTGAAACCGGCCGGGGCGGGCGATAATTTCCTGGTTATGGACGTCCGGACCGGAAATCTTCTGCAGGAGACAGCGTACAATGCTCGGGGAGAGGTCCGGGTTTTGTCCCGCCGGCACCGAAGACCGGGCGAAGTGAGCGTGCGCGTTCCTGGCAAGGGTGGTATGGCACTGCTTCTTTATGCAAACCAATGATCTTTTTGAATGGCTGTGCTGACGCCGATACGGGAGAGAGTGGGAAAAAACGTGGGAATTATACCTGCGGTTTATTAAAATAAAACGTGAGCGGCGTTGGTTATATTCGTTCCGAGGCGAGGGAAGAGAGGTGCGATATGGTAGAGGGTAAATGTGTATTGAAAGGCGAAGATGTGATGGGATTTACGCTGATAGAGTTGCTCGTCGTCGTAGCTATCATTGCCATACTGGCTGCGATGTTGATGCCCGCGCTGGAGAGTGCGCGTGAGAGTGCCCGGCAGGCGGTTTGCATTAACAATTTAAAGCAAACTGGCATTGCCTTGACGCTTTACTCTATCAGTTACGATGGTTCGAGCCCCCCCGCACAATATAACTGGTATCCGACTCAATACGGGTACGATCAGTACTGGTATAACTGTCTGTATGTGAGTGGGCACATGGATTTGAACCTGGGGGCTGCAGAGTTTGCACAGAACACATCTCTGCCGCTTGTTTGCCCGAGTGGAGTGAAATGCCGCTGGCTCGATCATGCGACGCATCCTTCCTCTCCATGGGCGCGCCTCATCCGATGGGCTCCGATTTGGGATGCAACCGGGGGTTCTACCATTGGCACGGTCAATGTGAGCTATACAGTAAACGGAACGGTTGGATCCGTTCCTGATAGCAAAGTGCGAGCCCCATCGCGATATGCCATTTTGTTTGATCATAAGACTTACGAAGGAAGCACAAATACGGTCGCGCGTTTCGCGCTTCTCGGTCCATGGGGCGTGAATCCAGACAAGCTACATGCCTTCCAGCGGCACAGCAGCACCCGTGAAGGTGTTACCGGTCGCGCTCATTTTTTGAAGGGCGATGGACACGTTCACGTTTACAAACCGGACGCGGCGGTCAACTGGGGCGATGATCTGACGGAATACCTCGATCACGATCACACGATTAAATATCCGTGATTTGCATTGTTACGCTATGTGAGTATCGATACTGACAATTTGGAACGCAGATTTCAAAATGTGTGACGGATTGTATAATAGTCAGTCTGATGAAGTTGAAAAGCAATCTTGAAAGGAATAACTGATGGCAAATTCTACTCCCCTGTATTCAGGGCGAAGAATAATCTGCTTGATGGCAATGATTGTGGCGGTATTTTGGGGGACGGACAGGACATTGGGGGGAGTGGAATCGCCCACTTCCTACGGCGAGGTCTCTCAGCTGGAAGCCCCCGTGTTCCGTATCCCGATGATGGAAAAGGCACCCGATATCGATGGTAAGTTCATCGTGGGGGAGTG
>JAGXLK010000266.1 GCA_018334735.1 Planctomycetota bacterium
GGAGGGGAACATAAGGCATCGCTCCACCGGCATAAAACCGGTGGTGGCGGGGAGGGGCGTGGACCGCTGGTAGTGCAAAGGTACACCTCCACCGGGATGAACCCGGTGGTAGGTAACGGCCGGAGGACATAGCGTCAGAGGACAGAAGTCAGCGACGGCGGAACGGCGTTACGGAAAACGGCAAACGGGAACGACGGACGACACAGCGGCGAAGAATCGCCGCACTCCACAGCCGGCGCGCGGCGCCGGCGGATGCTGATCATAACCCGCATCCACCACGATTATTCAGCACCCTGGCATCTTCAGTTGCGGAACAAACGACAACGTAAACGCGGAACCTGGATCATCGAAAGATAACGGCACACGTGACAACTATCGACTGACGACTACCAAATACATCCACTCACCGGACATTTCTGCCTATGTCAATCCTCCCACAAATAGAACTTCACACGCATATCCTCCCCGGTCTGGGTGATGGACCGGACGATATCGACGAATCTCTTCGAATGTGCGGCCGATACGCGGAACTTGGATTTAAAAAGGTCGTCGCCACACCGCATATGTGCCATCCGGCCCACAACCCGGATGTCGATGGCATCCAGAACGCCGTCGAAAACCTCACCAGCGAATGCCGTCAACGTTCCATCCCCCTCGAAATTCTGACCGGGGCGGAAGTCAGACTTACCCCGGAACTGCTGGATATGCTCGATGACGGCGAATTGCTCACGCTGGCGGACGAGAGGCGATATCTGATTCTGGAGTTTCCACCGCGCGTCGCACCACCGATCGAAGAACTCATCTTCCAGCTCGGTCTTCGGGATGTAACGGTCATCCTCTGCCATCCCGAACGCAACCTCCAACTGCGGGACGATCCCGACCGTATCGCAGACCTCATCCGTCGGGGATGTCTGATGCAGATGAGTATCGGATCGCTCGTGGGAGATTTCGGCCGCGGCGCGCGGAAAGCGGTCGGAACACTTCTCGATAAAGGACTTTTCCATCTGGCCTGCGGAGACGCGCACGGCGCCAGGGACGGATACTGGCCCGGTTATCGGCGCTGCGTGGAGGAATTGATTCGACTCGGGGGATCGGGGAGAGCCAAACGAATCCTCGTTGAAAACCCCCACCGCGTAATCGAAGGAAAGGACCTCAGTTGAATAGAAACGGACAGAGATCAGAGGTCAGCGACGGCGGAACGGACAGATGTCAGAAGTCAGAGGTCAGAGGTCAGGAACGGCGGAACGGACAGAGATCAGAAGTCAGTAACAACAACGGCAAAGCGCGCGCTGCCGTCAGCCCTCGCAGAGGGCGCCGTCTTTTTAGCCCCGGGTGTGAACCCGGGGTTTTTGGGGCCGTAGCCCCCAAGATGAACCCCCGCAGGGGGTGACACGTGCCGACGCATCGGAACAGGTGCCACCCGCTGCGCGGGTTCGGGGTTGTTTTTGTCGGCACCTCTTCCACGGGTTTGCACCCGTGGCTAGACGAGTGTCACCCGCTGCGCGGGTTCAACGACAAACGAACAGAGGTCAGAGACCAGAGACGGCAAACGACGATACAGAAAAAGGCAAAGCGGTGGCCCGTCACGGCACTCCATAGCCGGCGCGCGCGCCGCCGTGAGCCCTCGCAGAGGGCGCCGTCTTTTTAGCCCCGGGTGTGAACCCGGGGTTTTTGGGGCCACAAGCCCCAAAAATGAACCCCCGCAGGGGGTGACACGGACAGCCAGAGGACAGCGGGTCAGAGACGACGGAACGGACAGATGTCAGAAGTCAGAGGTCAGAGGTCAGGAACGGCGGAACGGCGGAACGGCAAAACGGCAGAACGACGATACGGCAACGGCCGGTGATCGGTGACCGGTTATCTGTGATCAGTTACCAGCTCCAGTCCGTTATCAGTTCACCAACTCCAGTTCGTTCTCCGTTCACTATCAACTGCTGTCTTGCGCATATCGGTCTCTTCCGCTATAACGTCGGCTGAATTGGATTGTTACGTAATTCGTTCAGGGACATTGACATACGAGTTTTCAAACCGGGGTGCAACGGCGTTTCCCGGCCACTCCAGCCGAATCGTAATGTCCCCGGTCAGAATAATTACTCCCGTTTTGATACTTCACTGAACTGAAGGAAGTATGGATACCGGACGACGCACAAGAAAAATCCTGCGGGCGATCGCAAGGATTGGGACCATGGGGGCAGTTGTAGCTGGCCCCTGGCTGTTCGGCGCCTACGAAACCTGGGCCTATCTGCTGCTCTGTCTGGTGATAATGTTCGCGGCCGGCTGCTGGTTGATGCAAACCACTATTCAACCGCGTGCCCGGTTGCGGTTTCCTCTTACTGCGGCAGCACTGGCTCTGCTGGCCCTGCTGTTGATAATTCAGATGGCTCCCATGCCGGCGGGGCTGGTGAACATGTTCAACGCCAGCGCAGCGAAAGCGCACAGTGAGCAGGCGCAGCTGTTCCAGAGCATGCATATGTCCGAGTTCCTCCAGGGGACCGTCGGATCCGGCGGGGCAATGACCCTATCCGCTGCACCGAGAGGCACGTTGCGGACGCTTTTCATATTCGCCGCTTTCACGGCGGTGTTCCTGGTGAGTGCCAACGCTTTCCGACGATGGCGGCACGTGCAGGCGTCGCTGATGGTCCTGACAATCTCGGGATTTATTATGGCGCTGGTCGGCATAATTCATGAATTCTCCGGAAGCCCGGAGGTGTTATGGTTTCATCAGACGCATTACGGCGGGGCCATTTTCGGTCCTTATGCCAACCCCAACCACTACGCGACCTGTATGAACCTGCTTTTTGGGGTTGCCGTGGGGCTGTTGCTGGCCGAGATGAGGGGCTCGCCGGTAAACGAGCTCGACTCTCTGCGTGAAAAAGTCGCCTGGATATCGAGCGGAAAAGCCAACCGAATCGCGCTCATTGCTTTCGCGGCTGCCATCATGGGAGCAAGCGTGCTGGTATCGCTCTCGCGGGGCGGGATCGTCAGCCTCATCATGGCCGCAGGTGTTCTGGTTTTGTGGTTCGGACTCAAAAGAAGCCAGACAGGCGTGCGAGTCGGCGGCATCATCATGCTGGTGGTGGGGATAACGGCCTGGATAGGGTGGGAACCGGTGCTGAGTGAGATCGCCACGCTTTCAAAAGTCAACCCGCGAACCGAGGGCCGAACCATCGCTTCGCTCACGGCGGTTAAAATGTTCGAAGCTGCTCCGCTGGCCGGCCATGGCTTCGGGAGTTTCCAACACGTTTTCCCGGTCTTCAGACCGGAGAGGCTGAAAGGCGCGCGCTGGGTGCATGCGCACAACGAATACGCCCAGCTCCTGGCCGAAGGGGGTATCGCGGGAATATTCGTGGTGGGACTGATCGTGCTGGCTTTTCTCAGGGAAACGCGCTCAAAATGGGAAACAGCGACCGAGAGAGGTAAGTTGCTCGCCACGGGACTGTCCGTGGGTTTCGTTGCCACGATTCTGCACAGCGGGTTGGGGTTCGGACTCAGATCGCCGGCGACTTTTCTGGTGCTGGCGGCCGCGGGAGGGTTGTGTAGCGCCGGGCTATCTTTGCGAAAACAAAAAAAGAAACAGCATACCGGAACCAATAACAGTGAGTAGAAAAGTTCAGGTTGAAGGACTGGAAAAAACTTTGGTCGTGCGCCTGGTGGCACTGGCGACGCTGGTAGCGATATGCATAATCGTTGTGCTGGAGCTGTCGGCGGTTCGGGGCGCGCTGGCTTACAAAAGGTTCGACCTGACCCGCAGGGCTGCCGGGAAAGCGCAGGATCCTGAATATTTCCACTCCCAGGTGAAATTGGCGGTCTCCGATGCCGAATCGTTGCTGGCAACCGGCGAAGGCACGCCGCCTCAGCTGACGGAATTGAGTGCCGCCTGCCTGCGCTGGGCTGCCGACAGGCGTCTGACGGATACCCAATTGAAACTGAGGCTGGCCGAACGATCGATCGCTCTCGCGGCGCAGGCGGTTCAGAAAGCGCCTTCGGATTACTACGCCTGGGAACGTCTGGCACGCGCACAAGTTGCGCTTGGATTGATGGCGGATGCTAAAAAATCGCTGGACCGGTCCCGGGAACTGGCCCCCGAGGGCAAAAAACCCGAAATCCCCTTTTTCGGGGCAACGCGGCGGTGGAAACGAGAGAGTCGGTAGACGTTTACCGGGCGAAACCGAGGTCGATGGAACATCTGAAAAATAAAATGCGATACAAATTCTTCTGGCCGATCGGTTGGGCCCTGTTGATACTGGCCGTGAGCCTGTTACCGGCCGACCACCCGGTGGCGCGCGCGTCGACCCTGGGGGGATTGGACACAATGGCTCACATCTTCGCCTACTGCGTGCTGGCATTGCTGGTTTTCTACGCAATGCGGGATCTGTCCACCGGCGTTGGGCTGGGGTGTGCGATAGCGATACCGGCCAGCCTGGGGGTGTTTGTGGAAATTGTACAGCCTGCACTGGGACGGGCGGGTTCATGGAAAGACGTCGCTGCCAACGGTGCAGGGGTTGCCGTGGGGGCGGTGTTGGGTTCACTATGGGCAACCTTATCCCGCAGGGAATCAGACGAAACAGGAGAGGATTAACGGACAGATGTCAGAGGTCAGAGATCAGAGGTCAGAGATCAGAGGTCAGCGACGGCGCACCAGCAACGGCGTTACGGCATAACGACGATACGACGGCTACCACTGGCCTTGTGCCAGTGGGGCCATACCTTTGCACTACAGGCCACGAGCCACCCCAAAAGGCTACCACCTCACCTTGCGTGGGTGGGGCCGTACCTCAGCCACGACCCGGAGGCATCGCTCCACCGGCATGAGTATGCGTTTAGCGTTGGTGCTGTCGGTAAGCCCGCGGAGCGGGCGTGGCAGACGTAGCCCGGGGCGACATGAGGCCGTTGTTTGGCCGAACGAGCCCCGGGTTAGCATTGGGAAGCAGCCGAAGGAGGCGGATCGCCTCGCCGGAGGCGAGCGCGGCAAACTTGCCGCGGCGAACATAGTTCGCGCGCTCCGCCGGCACGTCCCTCAAACCCGCTGGTGGTCCGTTCCTACGGGCCTCTTT
>JAGXLK010000267.1 GCA_018334735.1 Planctomycetota bacterium
AGAGAGAGACAGACGCGCCGAGCACGTGCCGGGTCAAAAAGAATGGTTCCTCGAAGAAGATCGGCGCATTATGTCCGAACTCATCCAGGATCTTTCAAAACCGGTCATCCATTACAAAATCATGGCGGCCGGACGTAACGATCCCAAAGAGGCCCTCACCCACGTCGCCCGAACTATGCGTCCCAACGACGCCGTGTGCGTCGGCGTGTTCACCAGGGATATGCCGGATATGATCGCCCGGGATGTGAATTTTTTGGAAGAGGCTCTGGAAAACAAAGCGCCGGGCGATCATTAAAATCGCCGCGGAAAAGCGCGGAAAGGACAGACCTGTGAAAGTAGATATCTACGATTCTCTGGAGTGGCTTTTTGCAGACTCCCAACCCCGTCGTCGTCCCCGGGGCGAAATATCCATTGAAACCGCTCGCCGGGCCCGACCCGGTTTCCAGATACTGGTGAATGACGTCCCTGACGAAACTCCGATCCACGTCGAAGTCCCTTCTCTGAGGAGCAGCGATGGGGAAGGACTCGCGCGGTGCGAACTCTACAAACTGATAAGCGTCCCGGTGGAGGAGAATACTGGAGCGATTGGTTTTACGAACGATGGTGACAAAAACGAGCATGTGACCCGCCGGGCTCCGTTTCGTGTTTTCGACGCATTGAAGTCCGTGACGAGCCCTGTTCGGGCGGCGTCGGGTCCGACCGTGCTTCTGGTTCAGTTCCCGATTGCACCCAACGCAAAATCGGGGTTGTATTCGGGCACGATTTCAGTAGCTGCGGGCGACGACAGTGCCGAAATCTCGGTGGGACTGAATGTGCATGAGGCGCTTGTCCCTGCGCGGGGTGAGTTGAAAATGACGAACTGGTTTAACACCGGCAACATGGCAGAACGTCACGGTCTCCAACCATGGTCGCGCGGACACTGGAAAATGATCCGACAGTATGCCGAGCTAATGGCGCGAAATCGGCAGAACATGTTTTGGGTGCCTCTCTCGCTGGTTGATATTGAAAAGACGAGTGGCGAAACATGGAACTTTGATTTCAAGCGATGGATGCGATTGGTGCGCGTGTTCCTCGATGCCGGGTGCGAATGGATCGAAGGAGGGCACGTCGCCGGCCGGCACGAGTGGGATGATACCCGTTATCACCTGCGCGCTCCGGGGGATGTTCTAGGGACCGGTGCGGAAGGACATCTCTTTCTTTCCCAATTTCTCCCCGCGCTTCTGGACGTGATCGAACGGAATGGTTGGCGGGACCGCTATGTGCAACACGTGGCTGATGAGCCGCACGGCGACGATGTTGAAGACTATCGGATTCTCTGCGGGATCGTGCGTAAGTTTATGCCCGGTGTCCCCCTGATTGATGCAACGTGCAATACGAATCTCCACGGGGCCCTTGACATCTATGTCCCACAGGACTGGAAATACGAGGAAGAACTGGAAGAGTGGAGTTCCTACAGGGAATCAGGGGACGAACTTTGGCATTACACCTGTTGTTTCCCGGGTGGACCTTATCTGAACCGTCTGCTCGATCAGGAACTTCTCCGCCCGCGTTTGCTTCATTGGGGAAACTACAAATACGATCTGCAGGGGTTCCTGCATTGGGGGCTGAACCAGTACAGATCGGATCAGGATCCTTTCAAGAAAAGCGTCGTCGGTCACGGAGGAGGCAACAAACTCCCCGCCGGCGATACGCATATCGTCTACCCGGGAGATGACGGCCCGATGTCGAGTATGCGGTTTGAAGCTCAGCGTGAAGGGGTTGAAGATTACGAATTACTTCGAGTCTTAGCCGGAAAAAACAAGAAACGGTCTGATCAGATCTGCCGCCGGGTGTTCCGGAAATTTGATGACTACACCGTGAACATCAAAACGTTCAGACGCGCCCACCGCGACCTGCTGGATGCCGTTGATAGGCTTTGAGTGAGTCCTCGGGCGGCCCGACGAGCCAGGAGGCTTCGCCTGAAGTGTCCCGGTGAAGATCTCCTCCGGCTTTATCCTCCTCGGGCACGGCTTGTGGTGTGGGGAGCGGAGACCACCGACGCAGGTGTGTTTAGCCTCAAAAATACCGCCAGACCGGTCATCGCGAGCGCATCATAAATGGACGAAGCAATCTTGTCGTTCTTTTGGCCTGAAAGCGAGATTGCCGCGGCGGCTATGCCGCCTCGCAATGACCACTCAGACTGGGATTTCGGGCCAAATAGGTGCCGGTTCCGTCCCCGGGAATAATCCTGATCAAACTCTGGAGTAAAAGACATGACAGACCAGGAAACGAAAATAATGCCTGAAGACCGAAAGATTCTGCGTGATCTGGCCAGACGTATCGCGGAGATCGCCGCCGATCCCGTGATGGATGAACGACGTCAGCTCTGGCTGGATCATGCCTCCCTCGACAGTCACCGCCCGATGGTCCTCGCTGAGATCGGTGGTGTCCTCGATGAACTCGTCCCGCGCGAAGTCTGTCAATGTTCAGAGGACTGGGCGAGGGGCGTCGAACGAGGTCTGAGAAGCCGAATCTTTGTCCACGAAGAAGTGGGCGACGATTCGGTGATTACCGCGTCCGTTCGGTACAATTGGAATGTAAACATTGGAAACTACGGCGTTTCCCCGAAACGGCATACCACCGAAGGCGACAAAAAAACCAGCTACCGGTGGGATCCCCCGATCAAAGACCTTGATGCCGATTTTGATAAACTCCATATGCGTGAACTCTCAGTCGATCGGGAGGCGACCCGTCGGGCGGGGGAAAGGCTCCACGACATCTTTGGCGATATCCTGGAGGTGCGTCTGCGCGGCTCATTTTGGTGGACCATGGGGATGACCTGGCGGGCGGTCGATCTGGTCGGGCTGGACGGACTGATGCTTTTCATGTGCGATGAGCCCGACGGTGTCCACCGGCTGATGGAGTTTCTCCGGGACGATCATCTTCATCTTATCGAGTGGTGCGAAGAGGAAGGCCTGCTGACCCTGAACAATGAAAATGATTATTGCGGATCCGGCAGCCTTGGCTATACCCTGGAGTTGCCCCAACCGGATTGGCGGGAAGGGGACCCCGTCCGTATCGCGGACCTCTGGGGGCTATCGGAATCGCAGGAAACCGTCGGTGTGTCGCCTGCGATGTTCGCTGAATTTATCTTTCCGTATCAACTTCCGGTCATCGAGAAATTTGGTCTGTCGTATTACGGGTGTTGCGAACCCGTTCACGAGCGGTGGGGGACTATCAAACAGATCCCAAACCTGCGGCGCGTCTCGGTATCTCCCTGGTGCGATCAGGAAATTATGGCCGATGTCCTTGGGGATGATTACATCTTCTGCCGAAAACCCAATCCGTCTTTGATCAGCACTGAAAACTGGAACGAAGACTCCATCCGCGCAGATTTAAGGCAGACCGTTGAGGTCGCCGGCGATTGCCCGCTCGAACTGGTAATGAAAGACGTTCATACGGTAGCCGACGAGCCCTGGCGACTCGGCCGCTGGGTCGAGATAGCCCGCGAAGAAGCAGCCAACTGGTGAAAGGTGGTTTCTGCTGGTTTTTTTGGGTCCCGTTTTGGGGCTTTCCCAGTAATCGAACGGGGTATGCGATGCGCAGGAATGTAAGAGAGCAGTAGGTCTCTGCCGTACGGCGGACGAGGCGGACCTGCCGTTGGTTGTTCTGCTGTTGTGCTGCGAGACCTGTTGGTTTATGACCGCGTTCTGAACTCCAGCCTCCGGCTGAAGTCCTGTCCGCTCATTCGCCGTCACTTGAATCTAACCGTTTTCTCGCAAAAATAGAGCCTTGACAGGCAGAGGTTTTTCTTTTTTACGCTTGGAGCAACACGATGAAACTTGGTTTTCTCACTGACGGATGCACGGACGATGTCGAATTTGCCAGCGAAAACGGATTCGGGTGTCTCGAAGTAGCCTTGTTCGGCGACAGCCCGCTTTATGAAGACTGTTCGGAATTCAAGCAAGCCTGTGATAACGCCGACATTTCAGTCTCGGCGGTGAGCCTTTTTGGACAAAAGTTGTTTGGAGAAGCCGATTCAGTGGGGGAGGGACGGAAGAATTTCGAGGCCGCGCGTGATCTTGCCGTTGAACTCCAGGCCCCTGTTTTCGTTGCCGGCTCCGCCCGTTACGAAGAGATCCCCGAGGACGAACAATGGGAGATGGTCATCGAAGAAATGACGCCGATGATCCGAGCCGCCCAGGACAAAGGGTTGACGTATGCTTTTTACAACTGCCATTGGGAGAACGTGGTCTGCAAGCCCGAAGCATGGGCACGCGTGTTGCCGGAAGTTTCGGGGGCCGGTATCAAATTCGACCCCTCCCACCCGGTTTACGACGGACGCGACTGGATGCCGGATATGTGGAAAGCCGGCGACCGGATCGTCCACACCCACGCGAAAGATACGTTATGGATTGACGGAGAACGTATTCCCGATCCGAATCCGGGACTCGGGCAGATGAACTGGGGAGCGTTTTTCGGGATCCTCTACGAACTTGGTCTTGACGTGGACGTATGCATTGAACCCCATAGCGCCGTTTACACGGGGGAGAATCGTTATCCGGCGCTTCTGCTGTCAAAACGCTACCTTGAGCGTTTCCTGATGCCTGAAATGTGAGTTTCTGCCCAAAATCTCCGTGAGCGTGGCCTCCCTGATACGCCGCTGGGTCTGTTTTGCCGGGCAAGCCGGCAGGAGCCGGTCATTTACAGCGCTCCCATCTCCAGCCCGCTCAGTCTCTGCAGAATCGAGTTCAGCCGAGCGATAGCGAAGGGGGGACTTGAGGCGGACAATTGTGGGGAACATCAGGAGACGGGATCTGGCGTCAGCGACACCGGCACCGTGTTTGAAAAACGGCTCGTCTCCAGGGTACCCCGGAGCTCGTGTGACCCCTATCCTGGCCCCGGACATCTATCGCTGGTTTTTCAAATCCTTCTCGGGATCGATCACCATGAACCGGGCGTGGAAGAAACATTGAGCGCGGTTCGCCCATGGATTGGCCGGGTCCTCGCCTTTGATCGACCACACCATCGCCACCGCGTGCAATTTGTTGGCGGCACCCAC
>JAGXLK010000268.1 GCA_018334735.1 Planctomycetota bacterium
GAGGGAACCGGCGGACCGAGCGGCGGTTGTATCCCGGCCGAGCATTTGGATCTGCCGGTGGATTTTGACCGTCTTTCCGAAGTCGGATCGATCATGGGATCCGGCGGGATGGTGGTAATGGATGAGGATAGCTGCATGGTGGATGTGGCCCGTTATTTCCTGGATTTTCTCAAAGATGAATCCTGTGGCAAATGCACACCATGCCGCGAAGGAACCCGACGCATGTTCCAGATACTCGATCGTATATGCAACGGCGAGGCGGAAGAGGAAGACCTGGAACTTCTGAAAGAGATTGCCGAGACGGTTAAAAATACATCCCTGTGCGATCTGGGCAAATCGGCTCCGAACCCCGTTTTGTCCACAATTCAGTATTTTCGAGACGAATACGAAGCGCACATTCAGGAAAAACGGTGCCCCGCCGGTGTCTGCCAGGCCCTCATAACCTTTTCCATCGATCCAGAGAAGTGCATTACGTGCGGTCGGTGCGCGCGGGAATGTCCCGTCGAGTGTATCACCGGGAAGAAAGGCAAGGCCCCATCGAAAGCAACTGAGGAAGACAAAAAAGAAGGCAAAGTCGGCGAGCCCTTCAAAATTAACAGCGAAGCTTGTATTAAATGCGGCACCTGCTACGAGGTATGTCCGGTCGGGGCTGTGGAGAAAAAGTAATGGAAGAAATAAACTTCACCATAGATGATCAGAGCATCACGTGCGAAAAGGACGAAATGCTGCTTGATGTGGCTCTGGCGAACGGTTTCGAAATCCCCCATTTGTGCTATCATCAGGCAGAACCGCCTTACGGGTCGTGTCGTCTGTGTTTGGTGGAGATTACAAAACGAGGCAGTTCCTGGGTTGAGGCATCGTGTACATATCCTGTGAGGGATAACGGAATCGAGGTAAAAACCGATACCGAAGATGTTCGGCGATTTCGAAAGATGAACATGGAATTGCTTCTGGCCCAATGCCCGAACTCGGAGGAAGTTCAGGAGATGGCCCGGGATATGGGAGTCGAAGGCGGGCGTCTACCGCCTGACGGGCAGAATGAATGCCTGCTTTGCGGCCTCTGCGTCAACGTTTGCCGGGATTTGATCGGCATCGGTGGAATCAATTTCGTAGGGCGAGGAGCAGACAGACGAGTGACGACTCCTTACGATGAACCGTCGAAAGAATGCATCGGATGCGGAGCATGCGCGGAAATTTGTCCCAGCGGATACATTCAGATTCATGACGAAGATGGAGTACGGAGGATCGAACCATTTGGGATCGAATGCGAGCTGGTAAAATGCCCGGAATGCGGTCGGGGCTACGTCCCCAAAAAACAGCTCGAATACGTAAAAGATGAACTTGGTGAGGAAAAAAGTGAACTTCTGCGGGGATGTCCCGTTTGTAAGGGACAACGCAGAGCCGAAGAACTGAAGAAAATCTACGATATCCTGGAAAGCGAATAGCGGGAGGAAACAGATGTCCCATAAGGTGTTCAGCGCCGTTGCCCGTGGCGCACATAAGTTTGTTGAAGAGGCCGAAGAAAGCTGGGAAAAAGCGGTTGAAGAACATGGGGAAGACGCGGAAGTTGGATTCCCCGAGACCGCGTTTCACCTGCCCATGATTCAGGCTCTTACCGGTGAGAAAGTTAAAACACTGGCTGAAATGAAGCCGATTCTGGAGCACTGTCGTCATGACCTGTTGCATCCCGTTCCCAAAGAAGAGATGTGGATGCCCTATCTGGGCCACGGCCTGGATGAAGGGGCGGCGACAATGTTTGCTCAGGAAATCATCTGCGCGATCGATTACCTGAACGGCTGGGAACCGCCCGAGGGCTTCCTCGGTTTTCTCACTGATACCAACCAGCGAGAAGTCGGTATTCAGCTGGTCGATGGTCGTATGCCGGGTTTCGCGGCCATCCTCGGTCCCGCTCCCGATAGTGCGACAGCTGCGATGATTATAGAAGAGTTGCAGAAACGAAATATTCTGATCTTTCCGTTTGCGAATCGTGACGGCGAGACGATGGTGGAACAGTTGAAAGAAGAAAAAGTGCAGTTAGGCTGGGATACTTACATCGTCCCGACCGGTCCCGAGGCGAAACATGGTATTCATGTTTTAAACTGGGCGGTCCGAAGTGCGTTGACGTTTGGTGGATTGGAATCCGGTGAATATCAGAAAATTCTCGAGTACTCGCGCGATCGTGTGTTCGCATTCGGCATCACGTTTGGCGAAATCCCCGATGATTGGTATGCAACCGGTGCCGGGGCTATTTTGATGGGCTATCCGGTTATCAGCGACCATGAAACAACCCCCCAGGTTTTGCCCACGGGGGTGACGACTTACGAGGCTTTGGTTCGCGAGACCGATCACGAACAACTGGTGCCGACGTGTATCGAAACTCGCGGTGTGAAAGTGAAGGTGGAAGAGGTTGATGTGCCTGTGCCGTATGCCGCCGCGTTTGAGGGAGAACGGGTGAGAAAGGGCGACCTGCAGCTGGAATTCGGAGGCAAACACTCTGATTGTCTCGAATACCTTCACCTGCTGGAAATGGATGATGTCGAGGACGGTTCCATCGAGATCGTCGGCGAAGGTATCGACGATGTCGAGGAAGGTGAGGCTATTGACCTCGGCATCGAAGTGCTGGTTGCCGGGCGCGAGATGCAGGAGGATTTCGAAGGTATTCTTGAACGCCAGATACACCTCTATGTCAACCATGCCAGCGGCGTGATGCATATAGGGCAGCGTAGTATCACGTGGATTCGTGTGAGCAAAGATGCGTATGAGAAAGGGTTCAGGCTGGAACATATTGGGACGATTTTACATGCGAAATTCCACGATGAATACGGCCAGATTGTAGACAAGGTTGCTGTGAGGCTTATCACCGACAAAGATGAGGTCGATTCGTTGCGGGAGAGAGCTGAGAAAGCGTACCGCGCGCGCGATGAAAAATCTGAGGGTATGAAGGACGAAGACGTGGATCTTTTCTATTCCTGCACGCTTTGCCAGACTTTCGCTCCCAACCATGTCTGTGTGGTTAGCCCCGAGCGTCCAGGGTTGTGCGGGGCTTATAGCTGGCTCGATTGTAAAGCGGCTTATCAGATAAGCCCTGAAGGATGCAATCAGCCTATTCCCAAGGGGAAAACCCTCGACGCTGAAATGGGGGAATGGGAAAAAGTCAACGATTTTGTTTACCAAAACAGCAACAATACGGTGGAAAGGTACTGCCAGTATTCGATCATGAACAATCCCATGACATCATGCGGATGTTTTGAATGTATCGTGGCCATTGTGCCCCATGCGAGTGGTTTTTTGGTGGTAAACCGAGAATACGGTGGCGGTACGCCGATCGGGATGCCTTTCAGCACACTGGCAGGACAGGTCGGCGGCGGTATTCAAACACCAGGTTTTCTGGGAATAGGCCGGCGCTATATGCTCAGTGATAAGTTCATCAGCTACGAAGGTGGTCTCCGCCGGATCGTCTGGATGCCCAAGGATTTAAAAGAGGATCTCGGTGACGAACTGAGGGAACAGTGCGAAAGCATTGGTTACCCCGATCTTTACGATCAAATAGCTGATGAGAACATTGTCGAAAGCGATCCCCAGAAGCTGCTGGAATATCTTCAGGAGGTCAAGCACCCCGTGCTGGAAATGGAACCGCTGATGTAAGGCGGTTAAACTATCTTTGATGTCGCCCCGTGCAAATCTAATAATTCAATCATTACGCCTCTGTAAAAGAGAGGAAGAGGACTTATGGCTTTAACAGGACTTGACATTTACAAACTGCTCCCCCAGACCGACTGCGGGGATTGCGGTGTGCCAACGTGTCTTGCTTTTGCGATGAAAGTGGCCAATAAACAGGCCTCAATTGAAGAGTGCCCTCATGTCTCTGACGACGCGTTGCAGGAGCTCGGTGCAGCCAGTGCGCCCCCGCAAAAATTGGTGACGGTTGGGGTCGGCCCCACTAAGCTGGAAATCGGCAACGAAACCGTTATGTTCCGTCACGATGAGCGCTTTCAAAAACAATGTGGCGTGTCCGTTGTGGTCAAAGATACCGACGATATCGATGCCAAAGCGGAACACATTGATTCCCTCAAATTCGAACGTGTGGGCGAGGTAATCGCTGTGAATGTTGTGACGCTCGAATGCGAAAGCGGCGAGGGTGGAAGTTTCCAGGAAGCTGCGCAGAAACTCGATGATACTCTCGGCCTGCCACTCGTTCTGGTGGCGGATTCGGCGGATCTGCTCGCGGGCGCCGCTGAGGCGCTTTCCGACAGCCGCCCTTTGTTGTGGGAGCGAGAAGGACCGTCTGACCAGTTGATCGAAATGGCGGCCGACTCGGGTCTTCCTATCGTTGTCGAAGGCGATATCGAGACATGTGACGAAAAATCCCAGAAGGCGATGGATGCGGGAGTTGATGAACTCGTGCTTTGTCCCGGAAAAGTCGATGCCGGCGAAGCCCTGGAATTTGCCACTAAAACCAGACGCGCGGCTCTCGATAAAACATACCGTCCCCTCGGTTTCCCCGTGTTGCTGAGAGCGTGGAATGAAGATCCAAATATGGCTTCGCTCGAAGCGACTCACTACGTGTCCAAATACGCCGGGATAGTGGTTGTGGAGCCTGACAGCCCCGAGTATGTGATGCCCGTCGTGACGATGCGGCAGAGCGTTTACATCGATCCTCAGGTTCCGGTTCAGGTCGAGCAAACTCTACGCGAAGCCAACGAACCCGATTCTCAGTCCCCATTGCTCATTACAACAAATTTCTCCCTCACCTACTACAGCGTGCTCAGTGAAGTCGAGGCCAGCCGCGTGGGAACTTACATCCTACCGGTCGATACCGAAGGGACCAGTGTCCTCACGGCCTGGGCGGCCGACAAGTTTGGTCCCGAGCAGATCAAGGCTGCGCTGGAAGCGAGTGGGGCGTTCGATAAGCTGGATGAAGATCGGTGTCAGCCAGTGATTCCGGGTCTGGTTGCCGTCATCAGCGGAGAACTTGAGGAAGAGATCGGCCAGGATGTTATTGTGGGACCAAAAGAAGCGACG
>JAGXLK010000269.1 GCA_018334735.1 Planctomycetota bacterium
CCCAGTGATACCACAAAACAGATCGAGCTGTCTTCGGGGATATTCAGTTCGGCGGCAAGCTGTGCGCGCCGGATGGAACCAAACCAGCAGGAACCAATGCCTCGTTCGTGAGCGGCCAGCAGGATGTAGCTCACCAGGCTTGCCATATTGGCAACGGCGGGATCCTTTCCCCCGAGCACAACCATGTAAGCAACGGGTCGCTCTCCTTCAGCCGGTGCTCCAATGCTCGGGAGCCAGGAAAGAGTGGCGTATACCTGTTCGCGCATTTCGGGTTCATCGACAACAATAATTTCCCATTTCTGGACGTTTCCGCCGGAGGGGGCATATCGGGCAACATCGGCGATTTCGCGCAGGGTTTCTCGGGGGATGTCTTCCTGGCGATAACGTCTTACGGACCGCCTGGTTTTGAGCAATGCGTCGGCTTCCATCGGTATTCCTTTCCTTAATAAGCTGAACACAGATTTAACCGGGAACGATTTCGCGTCTGTTCAGAATGCGTTCCATTCGTTCCGTGCTGAAATGCAGGTCGAGGGTCGATTCTTCGGCGTAATGCACTTTCCCGGGATCACGTCCTTTGGTAGAACGGACATATTTCCTTTGTGTGTAGACGATTTTCGCGTGTTTTGTGCCACGAATTTTGGAGTAGTAGACAGCGAGATGCGCTGCATCCAGCAGCGCGTCAAGCGGAACATCTTTTCCTTTTGGCTTTCTGATGATAACGTGAGGCCCGGGCCAGCGCAGCAGGTGCATCCAGTAATCGTTTCCCCGGGCGATGCTGAAGGTCAGCCTGTGACTCTGCTTCTGGTTGCGGGCGACAAGAATCTCCCAGCCATCGGCGGAGACAAAACGTCGCGGCTGCTTTTTTTCTTCCCGGCGGTGTGAAGGAGGTTTGGGCTCGGGGGGAAGGAGATTTTCCTTGCGAAGTTGCTTTTCAATTTGGGCAATTCTCTCACGGTCGTCCGCGGCTTCTATTTCCTGGCGCAGGAGTTTGAGCTGCCGGATTTGCTTTTTCGTTTCTTGCATTCGCTCTTCGATATGTTCCTGCGAAGCTTTTCGTTTCTTGTATTTTTCGAAGTATTTCTGAATATTCTGTTCCGGTGTGAGGGCCGGATCGAGTTCTATTGTCTTTTCGGGCACCTCTGGCTCGAAAATGTCTTTAACCGTAACTGTGGATTCGCCTCTTTTGAGTTTGGGAAGCTGGATTTTCAGCAGTTCACCTTTTCGGCGCAACTCATTGGCACGTTCAGCCTTGCGTTTATCTTCCCGAAGATTCTCCTGCAGGGAAGTAAGGTGTTCCAGCTGGGCGTCGACCTTCCCGCGGAGCGCCTCCTGCTTCTCGGCAATCTCAGCTTCGTTTTCGAGTTCCACGTACTCTGATTGAATTGCCCGACTCAAAGCGAGCGGATCATCAGAATCCGTTGCGTCCTGAAACCGATTCTCGGATGCTTGTTCCGCTGTAGATGGGGGAGGGGGAGGAGGCTGAACGTACTTTTTGCCCTGGGCAATTGTGCGGTGAGAATATTCCCGCGTAAAAAGCGAACCCAGAATTACATCTGAGTCGTCCACCAATATAAGATTGCTGCTTCCCCCAATCAATTCGGCAACTAATCGAACCGGTTGCGGTTTCATCAGGACGTCATGTTCGACTGACTGGAGTATGACGATCCGATCGTTTTCCACCTGGTGAAGTGATCGGACGGGAGAACCAGTGAGATGTTGACGCACAACGTTGCAGAATCCGCCCGCCGGTTTTCCCTGGTCGGGCCGGCGGGTAAGCAGGTGCAGGCGGCTGAAACGCGGATCCGCCACGATTTGAAGCCAGGATTTTGACGTTCCTTTCTGGAGTTCAAATATCAATATCTCCTCGTCCGGTTGGTCAATCCGGCCGATTTGGGCACCTTCCACGGTCGGTCTGATGTTTTCGACAACCGCTTTGATTTCTGCTGTGGAGAGACTCATCTCAGCACCTGAAGAGAATTTTGACCCGACAGAGGTACGATTTGCGGCCTGAATTCTGCCAAAAAGGAACGACCTGCCTGTCGTGCGGGGACGCTCCGATATAATCTGACCTGAAGCCGGCTTTTACTCTTCTTCCATTACCTGGTCATAGAAACGAACATAATCTTCTTTATGCTCACTTTCAAGATGTTTCATGGCCGACCGGGGATGTTGGTGAAGCTGACCAGTGAGCATATAAGGGATATCCGGTCCCCATCCCAGTTTTTCCTGAAGAGGTTTCACGTATTCCTGAATACATTTGATAATCGGACGCAGCCTGAATTTCGGGTTATGGAGGAACCCCACAAGATTTTCGAGCGGACAATTGCCTGCGCCACGCCCCATACCATACATGGTTCCGTCGACCTGGTTTGCTCCATAGATGATGGCTTCGATGGTGTTGGCGTAGGCCAGCTGCTGGTTGTTATGACCGTGGAACCCGACCGTTTTTCCCTCTTCCTCACAGTACTGAAGGTATTTTTTCATCAACTCCTGTGTCTGTTCCGAATATAAGCATCCCCAGCTATCGACAATGTAGATCGTTACTGCGGGGGACTGGACGAGTGTGTTGAGGGCCCCTTCGAGCTCGGCGTCACGGATATTATGCACGGCCATGAGTTGAGAGATTACTTCATAGCCTTTTTCATGGGCGTCCTGCATCATTTTCATGGCTGTTGGGATTTGGTGCACATAGCATGCTACACGGATAGTGTCGAGCACACTTTCCTCACAGGGAACGATGTCGTTTTCATAATCCGACCGCTCTGCATCAGCCATGGCGCTGAGCTTTATATCCGCGGGGTTGTCCCCGTAAACGCGACGCAAATCATCTTCGTCGCAATGTTTCCATGGACCATATTCGTCGGGTGGGTAAATTTCTTTTGAACCTTTGTAGCCGACTTCCATGTAATCAATGCCGGCTTCGGCGAGGGCTTCGTAAACCCCGCGCGCGAACTCATCGGCGAGCTGGTGGTTGTTCATTAATCCACCGTCACGAACGGTGCAATCGAGCAATTTCAGTTCGGGCCGGTATGTAATCCAGTCACCTCGTTTATCCGCGCTTTGCGTATTTTTCTCTTCAGAAGACATAATGGAGTGCCCAAATGGGGAAGGGTGATCAACTGATAGAAATACAAGTGGGTATTATATCAGCTCAGATTGCTTTTTCAACGTCGTGCGCTACATTCTTCGCACGGGTTTATGAAATTGCAAAAACGCGACGCGCTTTTATAATAGCGGTTTGGGAACGATCATAGAGAAAAAAGGAGAGTCGTTATGGCAGCCGAAGCCGTTATTGTCGTCGACTGTGGTTCTACGAATATCACCGTGTTCGCTGTCGGCCCTGATGGCCAATCGCTTGCCGCCTGCGACGAGCCAAATAAACCGGTGCCCCAGGCCGGGGCGCCCGAAGCGTGGCGTGTCTGGGATCTCGATGAGCTTACGACCAAGGTCTTCCGTCTCTGTCGCGAATGTGTCGCCGAAGTTGGCTCGGAGAATGTTCGCGCACTGACGATTACAACCTGGGGAGCGGATGGGGCGCCGTTGACCTCCGAAGGAGAGCTTACGTATCCCCCGATTGCGTGGGAATGCCCGCGCACCGAAGGGACGGCCGAACGGGTGTCAACAGAAATCGGCGCCCGGAACCTGTACAACGTTACGGGGTACCAGGTCATCAGTTTCAATACGCTTTTCCGGCTCGCCTGGCTGAGGGAGAATGAACCGGAAACCCTGGAAAAGGCAGACCGCTGGATGATGATGCCCGGGCTGCTTAGTTATCAGTTCTGTGAACAGATGAGTGTCGATGTGACCGACGCCTCGACGATGATGGCCCTTGACCTGCAGCAGGGCGGGTGGTCGGAAGAACTGCTATCGGTGGCCGATCTGGACTCTTCGTTTTTCCCGCCGTTGATATATCCGGGGGAGGTCATCGGGGAGGTGACCGACGACGCCGCCGAACAATGCGGAATCCCCGCGGGCACGCCCGTCGTCGCCGGGGGCCATGACACACAGTTCGCGCTGATCGGGAGCGGGGCGACCCCCGACGAGGCGGTTTTGAGCAGCGGCACCTGGGAAATACTGATGTTACGCACCTCCGAGTTCCAGCCGAATGAACTCGGTTTCGTCGAAGGTATGCAGACGGAACTCGATGCGAAGAAGGGGCTTTTCAACCCGCAGCTTCTCATGATGGGGTCCGGTGTGCTCGAATGGGTCCGGGAAAATTTCTACGCCGGTATCGAAGAACGTAACGATGCCTACAATTCCATGATCGAGGAGGCCCGGAAAATTGGGCCGGGAAGCGGACAGGTCATGATGGTGCCGAGTTTCGTGCCGGATAGCGGGCCGACGAAAAAATACAATACCGAAGGAACAATTGTCGGCCTCGGACTGCAGACGGACCGCGGGCACGTTTACCGGGCCTGCCTGGAAGGACTCACGTTCCAGCTCCGGGATGCTTTGAGAATCATAAAAGATGCCACGCGGTTTGAGCCCTCCAGCATTCGGGTGGTCGGCGGCGGTTCGCGTAACGCGCTCTGGAACCAGATCCGGGCGGATGTCTGTAATCTGCCCGTAACAGTCACCGCTCAAAAGGAAGCAACGGTGATGGGCGGTGCGATCGTCGCCTGGATGGGCGCAGGACGCTTTTCTACAATCAGCGAAGGCCAGGATGCGCTCACCACGGAAAGTTCGATGGTCGAACCTTCGGGCGAGCGCGATGTCTATGATGAGCTCTTTGAGCGATACAAAAAGATTCCACCGGCTCTGGAAAATTTCTATACAACTTGAGCGCACTGATCCAATGCGCGTCTCTGTTGCATAACCCAAAAAGGGAACGATAATGAAAATTTGCATTGTTGGAGCCACGGCGTATACGAGCCGAGAACTGATCGGTATTCTCCTCCATCATCCGGAAGCGAAAATTGTGCATCTGGGTGGCCGGCGTGAGGGGAATCCTCGCATATCCGAGATTTTCCCGTCTCTGCGGGGTCGCTGCGATATGAAAATGGGCGGCCT
>JAGXLK010000270.1 GCA_018334735.1 Planctomycetota bacterium
AAGAGGATGGCCGCCCAGATGCCGCAAGCCAACCCCGGTTACGATCCCGATCGTCGCTACGAGCGCCCGGGCGGCGGGGAACTGGCCGAATGCGGTCGGGAAGATGAATAAGCGGCCCCCAAACCGAAGCTCAGGGCTCTCGGATTCGGCGCCAGTCTGAAGGCCCCTGCCTCGGTTATGTCACCTGCATCTTTTTGCTGCGCCGTCGGACCGTCACGGTCTGGCCTCTTCCTCGGCAGCGTACTCGTAAACAGCCGTCTCCTGCTCGAAAGTCTCGATTGCTCCCGGCCGGACCGAACGCACCCTGCCAATGGCTTCGTTGGGACCCGCGCCACGGTGAACGAGATAACATGCCAGCATCGTTCCGGTCCGTCCTCGCCCAGCATGGCAATGCACCACCACCGCATTGTCCACATCGATTTGCGCATTGCAAAACTGAACGAATTCACTTACCTGGATCGGTGTGGGCGGGGAAAAGTCAGCAACCGGCAGATGCAGATATTCCAGATTGTGCTCCCGCACCCGTTTTTTCGGAAGAGCTTCGCACGTAAGGGTCACCATAGCCCCAATTCCGAGGTTCTCAAGCTCAGCCAGAGCCCCTTGCACCATCCCCGGATGGCTCATCCCGGCCAGCTCATTCTCGAGAATCCAAAAAAAGTCCAATGTGGGCATGCACCTCTCCTCCGAACGAATTGCAAAACTTGTATGGTCAGGCTCTTTGATACATCGTCTTCAAAACTTCTTCAAGGCGGTGGATCGGCAACCCCTGCACAGCTTCTCGGCTTCCCTCAATCGACTCGATATTGGGGTCGAACTCTCGCAAAGCATAAGCGCCTGAACGCTCCAGCGCAGTCGGTTCCTCCCGGACGTATGTTTCGGCTTCCTGCCGGCTGAATTGTCGCATCCGTATTTGGGCATGGCTGATAAACGACCTTTCTTCGTCCTCAGGGGTGATCGTACAGACCCCGGTGATCACGCTGTGAGGATTCCGGGAGAGTTTCAGCAACATACGCACAGCGTCCTCGCCATCCTCAGGCTTTCCCATGACTTCGCCGAGACATTCAACGATTGTATCGGCGGCGATAATGAGCGCATTCGGGTGCTTTTTGGCCACAACACTGGCTTTACGGCGAGCCAGCTCAGTGACTGCTTCGATGACTGTAAACGAGGTGGGAACAGTCTCGTCCACAGAAGGATCTTCAACATCAAAATTACCGATAATATTTTTGAGAAGTCGACGGCGCTGGGGGGACTGACTGGCCAGCACAACCGGGAACGGAATCTCAATCACCGGATTTTTCCTTCTCTGAACTATCCTCTGCCTTTTCAGAAGAATCACCGGAACCCTGCCTTTCTTCCTGATCTTCCTTTTTCGATTCATCCCCTCCGTTTTCTTCCCCTTCAATATTCTCCTTTTCTTGACTTTCCTTTTTATCGCTGGCTTTCCCGGTATGCTCTTGCACAAAAATTTCCTCCTCAAGACCCTTCAGACGGCGCCGATAGATTCGTTTGAAGAACTCTCCGGGAGCCAGTTTAAGAGCTTCTTTATATTCATGGCGGGCCATTTTCAGCTTATCCATAGCGATATAGTCGACAGCAAGTGCTTCATGGAGGGACATGGGAAGCGCATTAAATGTTTCAATTTTCAGACCTTCCCGATGACGAAAACGGTGTCCCATGTTTTCCAGTAAGAACACAATCTGGCGCAGACGAGAGCGGCGGTATACAGGAGTCGCTTCAGTTGGTTTCTCCAATTTGGGAAATTCTTCTCGATCAACTAACTCCCGACGCAACAAGACCGCTCGGGCACGTTTGTCCCGGCCCGAAGCAAGCTCCGAAAGCAACCAAATAGCGTCATCCGCCCACCGGGTATCGGGATAATCTTTGGCAACATTCAGAAAGATCTTCTCACGCTCTTCAATTTCCACCCCGCTACGAAGCCCCTTTATAAACGCTCTCCGCGCCTTTTCCTCGGTTGCATCGTCCGCTCCATAAACGGGAGCAAACGACATAATTACGAAGTAGATACTGATCAAAACTGAACAGATCCGCGCGGGTTTCCACATCCTGGGCGCAGAAGACTGCACCATTTCACCGCCAATCCGGTCTTTTCCCCGAACTACCATCTGAATAGAACCTCTTCATAGGCAAGACAACGTCCCCTGGATTGTACACACGCTCTGAACCGTGCGTTGTCAACCCGGGCAATTTAATCTTCCAATTCTGATTTGGACTCAATAATTCGGCTGATAAGACCGTATTTTTTTGCCTCTTCGGCACCGATCCAATAATTCCGGCGCGTGTCTTCTTTGACCTGCTCGAAATCCTGGCCCGTCTCTTCTGAAATCAGGTTGTTGATCTTTTTGCGTATTTTCAGAATCTCATTGGCTTCAATACGAATATCCGCCGTCGACCCTCTCACACCGGTCGATGGTTGATGCATAAGAACTCTGGAATTGGGAAGACTCAAACGCTGCTCCAGCGGTGCAGCGAGCAGGACAATGACAGCCGCGCTTGCGGTTAAACCGTTAGAAATGCACCGCACCGGAGCCGATATATAACGAATCATATCAAATATCGCGAAGCCGGCATCGACATCCCCTCCCGGAGAATTGACGTACAGATTGATCGGAGCCGATTCGTCATCCTGCTCGAGCAACAGAAGTTTGGCGGTCACCTTCTCGGCAACTTCTTTTGTAATCGGCTCTGCCAGAAGAATGGTTCGCGATTTCAGAAGACGCTCACCAAGAGAGATCTGTTCATTGTCCTTTTCTTCGCCTTTTCTCTGCAGTTTGTGTTTCTCAGGCATAATACTTTCTTTTTTTAGAGATCAAAATCGAGTCTGCCAGACCACAGCTAACGAACGCAAACTATATATTTTAGGCCCACGGGGCTGTTGTTTTCAAAATCGTTTTGCGGAATCACCAAGAATCGTGCGTCCTGCGGGAAAAAGCTTCACGTTTCCTTTCTCAATAAGATCTTTCAAAATTTCTTCCCGCGTTTCTTTCCTTTTTTGTTTGGCAAGCTTTTCGCGAATCTCATTCTGCAACGTCTCAAACGCGGGAATGTGGGTCGGAATGACTTTCTCAAGTTTCGCGATACAAAAGCCGGCCGCCGTTTCTTGAACAGCGGAGATTTCCCCAACCTGTAAACCCTCGCAGAGAGGAGGCATCCAATCGGGATCTGATTTCGGAGCTTTCACCTCGCGCAGTCCCCCTTCCGTTTCATCGCGGTCAAGGGAATATTTTTCCGCCAGTTTCGCAAAATCTCCGCCGTCCTGAAGCTTATCTAAAATCTCATTTGCTTTTTCTTTCTCTTCCTCTTTCGTCTGACAACCTGCCGGATCAACGAGAATTGCCCGATAAACTATACGCTGAGGTCGCCGGAAACTCTCCCGGTTACAGCGGTAATAGCGACGGACCTCATTGGGGCGAACACGCCTATCAATTCTGGTTTGTTTCCAGACATAATTCTGTATCCAGACAAGTTGACGCATGAATTCTTTCCATTCTTCGACACTTAAGCCCCGATCATGCAACTTACGAACGACAGAAATCAAAGAACCCATTGTTTCCCGTAGCTGCCCGAACCGACGATCAACTACTTTGTCAATGACATCTCGAAATTTCTCGTTGGATTCAAGTTCTTCATGCGCCGCTTCAAGCAAAAGATACCGTTCGATGAGTTGCTCCAGAGCCCGGCGACGTCCCTGCGCTAGTACTTGTTGGCGCTGGACTTCCGGCATTGATCCGAGCTTCCGCCGCAGAGAATCCTGCATCATAAAACCGTTTAAAAATGTCTCCATCTCTTCGCGGTCTATCACGTGAGAATGGACACGCGCGAGCTTATTCGAATCCTCGGCGTTAGGCTCAGATTCCTGGGCGAAACATACTGCTCCCATGAGAACCGCCAGAATCGGCATTGTACCGCTTAAATGTAAGAATAAACGTTTCATCGGGAAAAAAATTGCAACAAAGAAATGATTGCCTGGCCTGCATCCTACGGATGAAGGCTATATAAAACGGCGCATGCCGTTCAGGCGTAAGAACTTACGACAAGACGTGTTCACAATTTCCGGCCAGTGCTACTGTGCAGCAAGATGTCTGTATCTTCCTTGCGAAAAAGCAGTTAAAGCCAATCGTTTCTCAACGTAGCGTTCGCCTCGTTGCTGATCACTGATTTTAAGTTGTCAGATTTTATGCGCCGTTTTTTTAGCCCGGATTTTTGGCTGAGAAGGGTTGTGAACGGTGTTCAATAAAGATTCTACGCTGATTGGGCAACAATAGCTCCCAATTATCCGTAAAATCCAGGCTAGTATGATACCAACTTCTGCTTTCAAGATCGAACAACCTGCAAAAAGTCAGACGCCCGCCCCGGCAGGCAGATCATGGGGATAGACTCACAGTTCCCTCTTCGACCCGCAGAATCTTATCGAACTCGGGAAAGATCTCAGTATGATGAGTCACTGCAAAAACAGTCATGTTTTCCGTCATGCTAAAAAGCCCATCGGCAATTTTTTCTCGTGATTCGGGGTCGAGAGAACTCAACGCTTCATCCAGAATCAGAATAACAGGTTCTTTCAAAATAGTGCGCGCGATCACCAAACGTTGAGCTTCACCGGCTGAGAGTTGGATCCCTTCCTCGCCGATTCGGGTGTAGTAGCTGTTGGAAAGATCCGATATAAACTCGTGGGCCTCCGCACACTGGCATGCCCTCACAACTTCCTCATCGGTCGCATCGGGGCGGGCGTACCGGATATTCTCCATCACCGAGGAATTAAAAAGAAAACAATCCTGGAAAACGATCCCTATCTGATCCCGCAGGGAGCTCAGGGTGAAATCCTCAATGTCCCTTCCGTCGATACGGATCGTGCCGGTATCTACATCATAAAATCGCGGAATGAGGTTCAGCAATGTCGTTTTCCCCGAACCACTTGGACCCGTAATCATAATATGTTCCCCTGCCTCGACCTTGAAACTGACATCTTCAAGGACCCGTTCATCCTGAT
>JAGXLK010000271.1 GCA_018334735.1 Planctomycetota bacterium
GGAGATAGATGTAAGTGGCAGCTTCTGGTAGTTTATCGTCGGAGAAACCGCCAACTGGCGGCTGGCGCCGCTCCCGGAGGGCGAACCGCTGTTTTTAGACTCAGATTACAGGCTGTGTACCGAGATCAGATGCGAAATATAGTGCAAGGTCTTTCTGGGGTGCAGTTTATAATAATTATACCTTCAGGTTCGTGAGAAATGCGGGTTAAAGTCTCATTCAACCCATGCGAAACCATTAACCTAAGGTAGTATCGCATCGAATTCATCGAACCGGAATGGCCCCGGGAAGGCGATTATTCATATGTGGTTTTCATTGCCTCACCGCTCTTCGCGCTTTTGTTCGCGAGGTCGAGGATATGAATAGGCCGGCGAGCCCATTCAGCGGTGATGATCAACGGTTCGTCTCCCGTGAGATGGTCGGCAATATTCTGATAGAAACGCCACCCCTCGCTCTGGGGATTGTTGCCCTTGCGGATTACCTGCGTGCCGTTTTCATGGGTGATCGTCTTCCAGGAACCGCCTTCAAAAATGTATGTCCCGTCCGTTCCCGTAATTTCCAGCTGGCCCTCTTTCGGATTACTGTCGATGCTCGTCATGCGCAGAGAAAGAAGTTGCCCATTATCGAAACGAACAATTGCTGTTGCCTCGTCTTCGTTTGTATCTTCTTTCCATTTGGTTTTCGAGCCCCAGTGTCCGCTCACGGCATAGCCGTTTACCTCTCTCATGTTACCGTCAAGGATCTGGAGGCTGTATTCGAGAAGATGAACGCCCCAGTCATAGAGAATTCCTCCCGAAATGCTTTTGCTGCTACGCCACCAGTCTCCCGGTTGTCCGTAACCGCCCATATGGGCCTCAATCCGCAGAACCTCCCCGATAACGCCTTGGTCGCGTATTTGTTCGACCGCACGCAAAATGCAGCCGTCCCAGTGGCGGTTGTGGTACGTCGAAAGGATTACATCATTTGATCTCGCTGCCTCGATCATCTGGTCGCATTCCTCGGTGGTAATCGCCAGCGGTTTTTCGCAGACCACGTGACGTCCAGCGTTCAGGCATTGGAGAGCCAACTCGGCGTGCGTATTATGTGGGGTGATAATCACCACGAGATTCACATCGGATTCTGCCAACATCTCGGCGGACGACGTGTATGTTTCGATCCCGGGAAAATCCTCTTCGGCCACCTGCAGGCGTTCTTCATCGAGATCCGCCACCGAAACCGGAGTCATCCCGGCCTTCTTCATCTCGTTCAGGTGCTGCTGGCCCATATTGAACGCGCCACCGTAACCAATTACACCAACTTTGATATCGTTTGCTTGATCGAATTTCGCCACTGCTTCTACCTCTGAGAAATGAGTACGGAAAACAAGTTTAATCCCGCAACGCACGGGATTGCTTCACCGAGACACGGCCACAATGCGGCTCATTGTAACCGCATCTTGTTCCAGTGCAAACCCGGGCACGAATTCCTGTATGTGAGTAGTCTGGCCGTCAAATAAGACTCATTTTGCCAATCAGCAACACCGACTCCATTGCTTACCATAGACTTTGATGGCCTCAGGCTCAGTTCTCTTTTTCGGTTCTGTAGTCATAAGATATTTCAAAACTTAGCTTTCCGGTAAAATCGTATCCCATTGGTTGCCGACGTGAAAGCTGGAAGTCCGTGGAAACCTGCGTAACAGAGAGGCAAAAAATGCCAGTAGGCTGACATCCCACAACAAATAGCCATCGCGCGAACAAGTTCATTGACTCCCAACAAGGGTTCCTTCGTCTGGCACTGATCGGCCCACTGATGTTAAAATGCATTACTTTGTCGCGGCAGTCGCCTCGAAAGCATAATGAGGAGCGCGCAAGCCATGATCATTGAGGTCGACAGATACGGCCCTTTTGAGCTGCAAGACGATTTTTTGCGACATTACCACGACCTCGATGTGCCGTGGGGATTCGGCGCGCTTTCCTGGATTACCTTCAAACGCACCTACAGCCGAAACGGCGAAAAATGGTGGGAAACCTGCCGACGCGTCATCGAAGGTATGTTCACGGTCCAAAAAATCCATTGCCAGGAACGCGCGCTCCCGTGGGATGAAAAAAAGGCACGAAATTTCGCCCGTAAAGCATACGAGCGGATGTTCCAGTTCAAGTGGACCCCGCCCGGCCGTGGCCTCTGGATGATGGGCACACAGTTTATGTACGACCGGGGAGGCGCGGCTCTCAACAACTGCGGGTTCGTCTCAACCGCCGAACTCCACCACGACTACGCCGCCCCGTTCATCTGGATGCTCCGCATGTCGATGCTCGGTGTCGGGGTCGGTTTCGATACCCGCGGCAAAGGCAAAGTCAAGATCCAGCGGCCAGAACAATCCGAAAAACCATTCACGATCCCTGATAGCCGCGAAGGTTGGGCCGAAGCGCTGGGAAAACTGCTGAGTGCCTACGCCAACGGCACGCCCCTACCCTCAGACTGGGACTACAGCGAAATCCGTCCCAAAGGCACTCCTCTGGAAAGTTTCGGAGGTATCGCCAGCGGACCCGAGCCGCTCCGTCGAATGCTCGAAAGTCTCGAAGAACTTTACAATCAATACGCCGGACAAAAAATCGATTCCCGCCTCATCGTCGATACCATGAACATGGTCGGACGCTGCGTGGTCGCCGGAGGTATCAGGCGCTCGGCGCAGGTTGCCCTCGGCGAAGCCGATGACCGGCAGTTCCTGGACTTGAAGCAAGATGAAGACAAAGTCGCGGATTACCGCTGGGTCTCCAACAATTCCATCCTCGCTACCGTGGGCATGGACTACGACTACGCCGCACAACGAACGATCGACAACGGGGAACCGGGATACCTGTGGCTGGAAAATGCCCGGTCGTACGGCCGGATGAACGATGCTCCCAATGAAGCCGATTCAGCGGCCATGGGCACCAACCCCTGCGTCGAACAGACCCTCTGGGACCGCGAACTGTGCTGTCTGGTGGAAACGTATCCTGCCCACCATGAGAACCTTGAAGACTTCAAGGAAACCCTCCGCGTTGCCTTCCAGTACGCGAAAACTGTGACCTTGGTTCCGACGCAGCAGAAAAAGACAAACGCCGTCATGGGACGCAACCGCCGGATCGGTTGCTCGATGACGGGTATCGTGCAGGCGATCAACCGTATCGGGTACCGTTCATTCTTTCGCTGGTGCGACAAATCATACGATTTTATCCAGCATCTGGACGCTCAATATTCGGACTGGCTCTGTATCCCCCGTTCAATTAAGACCACCTCCGTAAAACCATCCGGGACGGTCAGCCTGCTGGCTGGCGCCACTCCTGGAGTCCACTGGGAACACGCGCCGTACTACGTCCGCCGACTTCGCGTTTCCGAAAATCACCCCATGGTCGAGATGTGCCGCAAAGCCGGATACGAAATCGAACCCGACCGTTATGCCGACAACACCATGGTGGTATCGTTCCCGGTCCACATCGAAGGTCTGGAACGCTCGAAATCAGAAGTTCCCCTCCGTGAAAAAGTCGACCTGGCCGCGCAAATGCAATACTACTGGTCTGACAATCAGGTCAGTATCACGGCCGAGTTCGATCCTGAATCCGAAGGCCGGCAAATTCCCCGCATCCTCGAAGCCTACGAAGACCGCCTGAAAGCCCTCGTTTTCCTCCCGTCCCGAGAACACGGCTACGAACAACCGCCCTACGAAGAGATCTCAAAACAAAAATATGAGAAGTTGAATGGGAAAGTAAAACCCCTTCAAGGCGAACTCGAGCACGAAGAATCGCTGGAAGCCCGATTCTGCGAAGGCGGGATCTGCGAGGTAACGGAGGCGGACGATTAGTGCCGGCTACCCATGAAACTTATAGGTCTTATCGCGGCAAAGCAGACACCCCAAAAAAGTTGGAAAAAATGCGCGTCCTCCTAACCGTTTTCGCACGTTTCCCTGAACCGGGAAAAGTCAAAACCCGTCTCGCCGAGGGTATCGGCGAATCCGCGGCCTGCAGTTTCTACCGCGCCTGCGCCGAACGAACGTTCCGAAGGGCCTCCAAATGGGCCGAATCATCCGGCCGTAACCTGCACATCTACACCACCAATCCCCAGGATCAGCGGTGGCAAAAATGGCTGGGAGGAGGATGGGCTCTTCACCCTCAGTGCAGCGGCGATATCGGTGTTCGGATGCGCGAAGCACTGGAACAGGGGCTTTCGGACGGATACGATGCCGTGCTGTGCATCGGCACGGACGCACCCGGATTGACACAGAAACATCTTGAGGAAGCGTGCGTCGCTCTCCGCAATGCTGACACCGTAATCGGACCCTCTCGCGACGGCGGTTACTACTTGATCGGACTGAAGCGACCGGTTCCCGAACTTTTCGAAGATATGCCCTGGAGTACCAGCGATGTTCTCAAGGAAACCCAGCAGAAAGCCAGAGCCGCCGGCGTCGACCTCCGCTTAATTTCGGCTCTGAACGATGTGGATACGGCCTCGGATCTGCGGGGCGGGGCCGGCAAAGTTTCGGCCATTATCCCCACCTTGAACGAAGAAGATCAGATCGCAACACTGCTGGCCTCGGTCAAAAACCTCGGTGTGAATGAAATCATTGTTGCCGACGGCGGCAGTGACGACGCCACAGTCGAGCGTGCTACGCGCAGTAGTGCGAAGGTAGTTGAATCGGTACCCGGGCGCGGCCCCCAGCTGAACGCGGGCGCTCAGGCCGCCGAAGGCAGTACTCTCTGGTTCATCCACGCCGATACCGAACCCCACCCCCTCGCCCTGTGGGAACTTGGTCAGGCACTACGTCGTCCCGAAATAGTCGGGGGCGCCTTCGAGATCCATCTTCACCCCCTGACGCCATTTTTGAAGATTCTCGAGTGGGCAATCAACTGCCGGACGCGGCATACATCCAGTCCGTACGGGGACCAGGCGATCTTCGTGCGACGCAGTGTGTTTGAACATATCGGCGGTTTCCCGGACTGGCCGCTGATGGAGGATGTCGAGCTGGTTCGGCGGATGCGCCGAGTCGGG
>JAGXLK010000272.1 GCA_018334735.1 Planctomycetota bacterium
CGTACGCAACCACGCCGGGGCAAAAGGCTTTTTCGAACCGAGTTCGTTGTCCTCCCACGGGAAAGACTTTCGCACGAAAGTGAACACATCCGATTCTTCTGTCTCTTCCCCGCGGAGCGTTACCAGCACTACCACGTGATAGATACCCTCTTCCAACTCAGGGATCTCCAGGGATTGTTCAGCAGGTATGACTTTTGCCACCTCGCCCACAAGTTCTTTCCCGGCTTTATTTCGTAGAGAAACGCTGGCTTTCGCTTCCTCGGACGCCGCCGATCTGATGTCGGTATCACCATCAAGCGAAAGATGCAGCTGCGGTCGGTGAACTTCAACGAAATAAGGCGGTCCATCGGGGATCTCGCGTTTATCATTGGCCTCGGCCCATTTCATATCCTCCCGCGGCCAGAACCGGAAAATGTTTCGGTGCACCCGGACCTCGTCGATCAACCCGATCAGTCCCGCATCCCCTTTCTTACTGTTCCCAATGTAGAGCGGAGTCGGCTTTTTCTCCTCCTCCCGGTGGACAACGATCCCTTTTCCCCAGGTGATGGGGATACTGCGCAGTTCCTCACCGTTCACATAGATTCTGCGATGTTTCACCGGGAAAACGGCGCTCACTCCCGCCACGTGAACCCACTTTCCGACCGGCACCGCACCGGAATCGCTGGAAGTCCGCACTGTCCGTCCATATCCGCAATTCGTGGTGGTGAAATGGAGAGCCCGTTTGGAATCTACGTAAAGCGAGAAACCCTTCGATACGGTCCTTTTACGGGTTTGGCTTCCCCTGTTGTCATCTGTCCCTCCTGCATCTAAACTCAAAAACGGCCACAGGCTGGAGAGCCTGTGCTACAGGCGTGCCTGGCATCCCTTCTCAAAACATCCATTTGATTAAAAGGGTCATCGAGAGTTAAATTCGACAGGCAGATTCCGTCATTATCTGAAAGTATCCCCAAAGCTCGCTCCCCGGGAACACCCCGGAACCGGGGATATTTTCGATTCTGCAACTGAACACGAATGAGGAGATCGGAATGCGGTTTAGCCTGAGTCTTTTGTTTGTCGTCTGTCTGTTCGCCGCCCCGGCAATGTCAAAACCGCCGGCACGCACTTACAAAATCACCGAAAACCTCGGGGTTCCATGGCAGGATGAGCTCATCCACATCGAACTTTCGTACAAACCCGGACAGCTGAAACAACCCTGGCTAAAAGCAAAAGCCAACGGGAAAAACTTCCCCTGCCAGGTGACGGATATTCGCCGGTACCAGGACGGCTCGATCGCCTCCCTGAAAGTCTGGCTCATGGTCAACCTCGATGCCCATAAATCCCTGTCATTTCGGTTTTTGCCGGCAAAAAGACGGCCGCAGTCCGGTATCCAGATAAAGGAACAACGCGAAACGATCCTGCTGACCACCCGAGCCGGAAGTGCAATTGGAGTGATAGTGCCCAAATCCGGCAAAACCTATTCCTGGCCGAGAGCCGCGGAAAACGTCCCGGCCCCCATTCAAGGGCTCCTTCTGCCATCCGGGGCCGTGATCGAGCCCGGTAGTCTCCAGCTTCCCTTCGAAGTTAAAAGCTGGGCCAGCAAGATAATCAATCGCGGACCGCTGTTCGCGGACGTCGCGGTCAAATACCTCTTTGATACCGGTTACTGGCGCTGCAAAATCCGGGTCGTAAAAGGTTCCCCTCTCATTATCGTGAGTGAGGAATTCGATACCGGTGCCACCGAAACTGATGCCCTGGACTTTGGTCGATTCCATACGCTGCCCCTGGAAGGCAAAAATTTCAGCCCGAGCGAGGTCTGGTTCGCCGGTTTCAACAGAGATGACAAATTCAGCACCATTGCCCGACACATCGTCGACAAGGAACTCATCAAAGCGGCCGGTGTCCGCTCGAACTGGTTCGCCTCCGCCGCTCACGGCTACAAACCGTCCGATACGTCCGCCGGTCTTCAGTACAGTCTCACGGGATATCCCCACAACCAGCAACGGCTCGGTACGGCTTTCCGGGTCATCAGCAAGCAAGGGGACGCTATCGGATTCGTCGGACTCGACACCGGCTACTGGCGTAATCCCCTGTCCATCCGTCTCCAGAAGGACAAAGACAATTCGCTGAAGATCTGTTTCCCGGTGCAGAAATATCCTCAGAACTGGGGAATCGACGGTTTTGGCGCCGGGAGCCCGAATTACACCGGGAAATTGCTCTTCGTGCCGGATTCGCGCTGCCGGCGCAAGATCGGGATCATGCTCTCGGAAGTTGAAAACGAAAAGCAGGTCGGGCTCAAAAGTCTCTTCAAAACGGCGCGCAAACACGGAGTCTTCGGCCTGAACAACGTCAAGAACTGGATCATCGATTGGCCGGACCCGTTGGCCGGTAAAGAATGGGCGGACAAAACTACAGAAGCCGCGCAGAAGGCGCTGGATTATTTCCGCAACCGACTCCGGTTCTATCGGACATACGGCAACTTCGGCGTATTCTCGATGGGACTCCATTACGGGTTCGCGCACGGTCGCTACAAAAGCATCCAGAAAGTCAACGACGATCGATCCGCTCTCACCGCGGACGACCGCCAGGAGTTGCGTCGGCTGGCCGCTTTCAACGCGTCGTACATCAACAGTCTTGCCAGTTTCCCCTACGGCACGGGGTTCCATTTGAACAATCCAAACATGACAGTTATGGCCTGCGAAGCGCGTTTTCTGTCAAGTCTGCTGGTCAAAGATCATCCCGAATACAAGACCTGGGGAGCGCGCACGACAAAACTGCTCCAGGCCTTTTTCGAGCGCTACACGCGGCCCTCGGGAGCGACTTACGAGAATCCTCACTACGTCCTCGGCGCCACCCTCGGGTTCATCGCCCCCATCAATGAGCAAATGATGGCCAACGGTCTGCCCGACGTCTTCGACACCGAACGTTTTCGGAAGGTCATCCGTTTCACGTTCGATTGGCTTTCACCGCCCGATCCGCGCTACTTTTACAATCGCACGGTTCTACCCCTGGGAAATTGCTCTTACCAGTCATTCCCGAAATCGATGACCGAACCGCTTGTTCGGTACTTCAAAGACCGCCATCCAAAACTCGCCCGCGAACTGCAATGGGTCGCCAATCAGACCTATCCGGAGGGCAAAAAACTGAAAATCGTGGAAGACAAACGTCCCGAACTGAAAAGCACGTTCTACGAAGGCGACGGCGTATCGTTCCGCCACGGTTTCGGCACCGATTATGAGACCCTCCTGCGGTTTCGCGCCGGCGACTGCGACGGACATTACGAATGGGAAACCGACCAGATGATTTACACGCTCTACGCCAAGGGGCAGCCCATCAATCTGAATTTTGCCAACGGCTATTTTCCCATGTTCTGCCGTCCGTGGTTGCGCAACCGGGTGAGTTTCGACATGAAAGTGGAGACTCCCGAACGCAACGAAACGGCCGTGGAAGCCGTGGCTTTCGCGCCGGAGATGGACTACCTGCGCGCGTGGCGGGAAGTCGATCAGGTCAGACCGCTGAACAGCGAGTATCCCGATCTGAACGAAAAACGGAAATGGACCCAGAAAGAGCGGCAGAACTGGGGGCCTTTCAAAAAAAATATACAGGATATCCCGCTGACCCGATGGCATCGGCAGGTGATGTTCCTGAAAGACGCCGATCCGAAAGGACCCAACTATTTCGTCATCGCCGACGGGTTCGGCGGCACGCCGACGCTCCCAACGGAAGCCAATTTCTGGTTCCTCTCCGAGAATATGGAACGCGAGGGCAACGTCCTGCACTTTGAAGGTCAGCAGGAGGTCAATATGGACGTGTTCGTCCACACACCTCGAAAATTCGAGCCGCATACCGACACCTACGGACATCAGTGTCAGCAGTACGGCGCGCTTTTCGAATGGGACAAGACGAAGTTCCCCGGGGGCAAACTGTGGGAAGAGCAGATGCTGCTGAGATTGGAACAGGGTCCCGGTGAAAATTACATTACGGTCCTCTACCCCCGCCTGAAAGAAAACGATCCTCCGGCCCGTTTCAAGCGCCTTGGCGATCACGCGGTGGAAGTGGAGACATCACTGTCCCGGGATGTTGTGATTCTCGGCGCTCACCCGGTGCACTTCACTAGCAAAGATATCACATTTCAGGGTCGCGCGGGCGCCCTTCGATCGTATAAAGACGGCAGGACAGTGATCCTTGGTGCGGATGGAAAGACAAAAATCAAAGCCGCCGGCAAAAAGATCTCCGCCAATGGTCCCTTCCGTGTCACCATCGCGAACGGCAAGACAAAGACGACCCCGCTTGCCGATGACACCCGATTGACGGTGGAATAAACATGCCGAAAAACCAGTCGCTCTCACCAATTCAGCAGGTTCAGGGACGCCCCACAATCGTCCGTGGCGATGAAATCAGTTCCCAGGCCGTCTACTGCGACTATATTCTGGATGAAGAATGGGAAGAGCGAATCGCTGAATTCATCCAGAGCGGCGTGAAAATCTTTCACCTCCGAGTCGCCAACGGTAGCCGAATCGGTGCCGATGATTTCTACGACTCCGCCTTCTGGACGGACGATAACACGTTCCCGGAAAGCGACGCTGAACACTGCTGGTCTCTCGGGAATCAGGCCAGATTTGTGCTGGAACGCTGTCCGGAGGCGCAGTTTTTCATCAAATTCATGACGGCTCCCCCGGAAGCGTTCACGAAGAAACATCCGGATGAGATGCAGACCGATGAAAACGGCGAAACCTACCGGCAACCAAGCCTGTCATCGGAGCGCTATCACAATCAGCTACGAAAATATCTGAAAATTCTGATCGGTTTCTGCGAAAATCAGGCCTGGGCGTCTCATATCGTCGGTTACCTCGGCATGCCGATCGGAGAAGGTATTTTGCCCCTGAATATTGCCGGGAAAATGTTCGACCGCTCCCCGGCCAACAGGCGGGCATTTCGTCGATGGCTTCAGGAAAAATATGATAATCCGAAA
>JAGXLK010000273.1 GCA_018334735.1 Planctomycetota bacterium
AGCCAACCGGTATTGCGCCCGGACCGATATCTCATGTCCCCTATTCAGCCGGACAAACCGCCGCAAAGCCATTTTATATCGCTCTGCTTTCTCCTCCCCCGCCTCCTTATTGTAACCCAACCTCAACCGGTGCAGATTCCAATCGATCAATGCATCTTTGTTTCCAGCCTGACGGTGAAATCTGAGTACATCCTGGTAGAGCCGGACGGCCTTATAGAGACGCGAATCCTGATCTGTTGTTTTGATATCCCAGTTGAGAAACTCTTTGAGAGAATCGAAAACGGGGCTTTTGGCCTGCAGCACAAACGCATCGAGCGGTTTGACAGCGGCCTGTTCCCCGCTGCAGTAGAACTCGATAGCTTCCTGCACCGCAAAATCGTAAAGGGTGGGGCGGTAACGATCAGGCATCCGCCCTTTCTGAAGCAAATTGCTGTACTGTTCAACCGGTGTCTGCTGGAGAAATGCTTTGGCCGCGAGGGCACAATGTAAGTTTTTGTCAATGGCTGAAAAGACCCTCGGCAGATCCCACGACCAAATCTCTTCTGCAGATGATTTGTCTGTTTTCGTCCGCTGCCAAAACCGCAATTTATTTTGCCTGTAGTATTCCCAGTACCAATCAGCGAGAAAAACATGCATAATCGGTCGCATGGGCTGCGGTGCTACGCCTATTTCGTCTTCGAGTTCAACGATCATCGCGGTGGGTTTATTGCCCTGGATTTGAGCTTCAAGTCTGGCCTTCAGTCCGATGGCCCGAGTTGCTGTGTCATATTCCTTTTCATTGAGGGCCTTTTCAATGATCGGTTTCAAGAGTTTTTTGGCGGTCCGAGGCCGACCTTCCTCGACCGCTTCCTGCACGTCCTTCCACGATTCCCTTTCCTCCAGAGGAATATCCGTCTGCCCTTGCTCCCGTCCCGACGATGCTTCGTCGCTGCAGCTCAGTATCATTGAAATGCCCAGGCAGCATGCAAACGCCACGGCCAGATTTAGTTTTCTCCCTCGCAAAAATTGCATCTAAAACCCTCCCGCCCCGGATCTTGTCCCAGACAAATTAGCAATAAACGAATTGCATGCTGGTAAACTTCTATTTCGAGTCTTATAAATACCCGCGTAGGCTAAAACAAGCTTTTTGTCTTTATTAACTTCATATTTGCCGATAACTCCTCTGGTACCTTACCCGCCATGCCCTCCACACGCAAACAATTCCATTTGCCGGAGCGGAATCGGAAACAGGGAAGATGCCTGTCACAGAGAAGACGCCGCTACCTCGCGGCCGAGGGACGTACGGCAATACGGTAGCGCAGGCATTTTGCCCACGACCTTTGCGCTACGCTCGCTACTCCGCCAAGAATCTAATGATCGCCGGGGCGAGCCGCGACGCGGAGCGCCGCGGCAACGCTCTCAATCGGATCCCCTACCCTGCCGCCGGAAGCCTTTCTCAAAACGCTCATGAAGGGGCGTCTCTGGTTTTTTGGGTATCCGCAAAGTCGCGTCCCCTTCGCCGGGATAGACAGCGAGAGCGATATCATGTGTGAAACCGGAAACAGGGACAAATAAGCCTTTTTTCGTCCCCGTGAGTTCAATCTTCTTTAACGGTACGCCGTCAAAAGTATCGAAGAAAACCACCGTATGCTTGCCCTTGCGGTCACCTTTCAGGATGATTTTCACCTTCCCGGCGGTCGAACCACTCCTGTAAGAGCGAACTTGCCCATTCTCTTCCCCAAAAAGTTCCCAGGTTATTTGCCGCTCCGGGCCCAGCCATACCAGAGTTTTATCGTCAGCTTGAAGGCCAAATGCGAAGTAATCCGCCGATCGGGGTCGAACCGACACATCACAGGGCTTCGCCGGCTTAAATTGCGTTTTCTTCAGAAACCGAGAAATCCCCGAAAAATGAAAATAGAGGTCGCGGGCGTCGACATAGCGTTTCCACCACCAGGTCATGCCTCCTCCGGCCGAACCCGAAAACAAACCGGCCCACAAACCATCATGAACGTGGAGACCCGCCGGATCAGCGTCGAAATAATCCGGGCTGACATCCAGGCCGTACTCCGCAATGACGACGGGCTTGTTGAATTTTGCAACCGCTTTCACGCGCCGCTCAAAAATCCGTGTGATCTGCGGGAGATAGGAATGCGTTTGAATAAAATCGATATCGTCGCTTCCATAGGCACGGCATTCCGTGGATGGAGGTGTGAACCGATATGATGTCGTTATCAGATGCCGGAGATCATCGACTTGTTTGAGGTACCGGGCCATTTCTTTGTGCCAGTTCAAGACAGCCTGACTCTCAAACCCGGCCGATGTTTCGACTTCGTTCCACAGTTCCCAAGCCCATATATTGGGGCACCACCCGTAACGTGCGGCGGCGTAACGCAGTCGATTTTGCACGGCTTTCTGCGCCCTGGCATTTACAAAAAATCCCGAGGGCTGACGAAGCCATCCGCCCGCCTTCTGCGAGTAGGGATTTTCCTCCCAATCCCAGTTGGTGTCACCGAACGAAAAAAAACTGAGAATCAGGTAGATATCATGCCGCGTGGCCGATTCCAGGATAGAATCCATTCGGGCAGCGGATCGTTGGCTGAATTTCCCCACGCCCTCATAGCCGGGATTATCTTCCGATTCAGACCATTCAAGGGCTGTCCCCGAGAAATAATGCACGAGCCAGAGGCGACCGCAGTTGCCCCCGGCCTCATGGAGTAATTTAAGCCACTTTTCGTAACCTTTTGAGCCGGATTTGTCGGGCCAACCGAGGTTCAGTCCCACCGGAACGAAAAGTTCGCCGTTCTGAAATCGGAAATAGTTACAATTTTGCGGAAGCCGGACGAAACCCGGCGGGATATCGTCGCCACGTAAAGCGCGGAACGAACCGCCCTCTCGCCTCCACGATCTCCCTTTCCTTGAGACTGTGAAATAGTAGCTGTAATGACCTTCCGCTAGGGGACAGAACCTGAAACACCATTTCCCGGCTCCAGTTTTCTGAAAGCGTTCCGCTCCTTCTTTAGAATCTACCCGCTTTCCTTTTTCCGTCACAAAAATCCGTTCATGGGGGATGTGCCAGAAGCAGGGAATCGTCCTTTTCCTTCCGCCGGGCACCGTCACCCGTGCATCGACCTTTATGCTCTTCGGATCGTACGGATCGAAGGAACCCTCTACACCGAGTTGCCCCGAGGAAATCGTCTTTTCATATTTTGAGAATAGGAATACTGTCCTAAGTTGGCCCTGCTCCTGAGCATCTCTGGGGAGGTCCGCGGCGCTGTTCACAGTTACGCAACACATGATGCCGCACCAAAAAACTGACACTATGAAAGCTCGCATTGGATTTGTTCGCCTCCCTCCGTTTGAAATATGCCTGCTTCCCGAGGAACCGCTCCAAAATCTCTCTTGATAATATCTCACCGAGCCGCTCCACGCAAAGCCGCGAGTATCGAAGTCTCTCCAAAATAGCGGGCTCGGGATGCTGCTGGAAAATGTCCTTTTGCAAGCCCCTTGACAGCTGCCTCTCCTTCCGGTGTACTTGTCCTTTTTCCGCTGCACCTGTGAACTTTCTGACACAGCAGTTAACGGAGAAGCATTTATGGCTGATGAAAAACGTTTCCTCGTCGATGTCGGCATGCGCGAGTTGCCTTTCCCTATTCGTGTCGACTCACGCCGCGATCCCGAAGGTCAACCGACCGTCGCGCACATTTCAATCCAAGCTCGGATCATGCAGAAATTCGAAGCTAACTGGATCGACAAATTCATCCAGATCGTTCACCAGCATCGCGACCGGATCGGCACGCAGACCCTCCGGGTCAATATCATGGACTACGTCGAGGAACTGGGCGCCTCGATGGTCGAAATCGATTTCGAATATCCGTTTTTCGTGGAGAAACAAACCCCTGTCTCGAAGCAGAATTGCCTTGTCCACTATCTCTGCACTTACACGGCACGAGTCGATTCTTCGCGGGAAGAACCGAAGATCATCCAGAAAATTTCAGTGCCGGTTGTAACAACTTACCCTGCCTCAGGCCCCGAAAAACCGGGCGGTTTGTTCGGGCAACTGAGCGTGGTCTCCCTCGAGGTGCAATCCCACAAAAATATTTACCCCGAGGATCTGGTGGAGATCGTTGATAAACGCGCGCTGGCCCCGATTTATTCCTTCCACACCGACGAGGATCAGACCTTCCTGATCGAGAAGATCCACACCGAGAAAAAGACCAGCGTCGTGATGACCGACCAGATAAAGGAAGATCTATCCAGATGGGATGATATCGAGTGGTATTCGGTGAGTTGTTCCAATTTCGGGATGCTGCACTCATACAGCACCGTGATCGGAACCGAGAAAAGCGCGTGGGTCCCGTTCAGCGGGTACAAATCCGAGGAAATCTAACTTAAGAGTCCCGGCAGTCCGTCCGTGCCAGTCCGTGTCCGTCCGTGTCATCCCATCAACTGCCGTCATCAAGCCAGCCCGGAACGTTCGATGATTTCCGGCACCAGATGGTCCCAGCCGAGCGGCATGATGTGGACGCCGTCGCAGATATCTTTCAGGCCTTTGATCGTTTCGACGGCGATATCGACGGCTTTCTCGCTATTGCTTTTGTCATCGTCCTTTTTCATGCGTTCGATCAGGTGATCGGGCACATTGACGCCGGCGACGTTCGCGTTCATGAAGCGCGCCATTCCGGCCGATTTCAGCAGGACAATCCCGCCGAGGACGGGGACCCCGAATCCTTCGACCTGTTTCATGAAATTGGCGAACTGATCCGTATCGTAGATTGCCTGGGTCTGGAAGAACCTGGCCCCTGCCTCGATCTTTTTTTCCATCCGCATGATCTGCGGTTCGACCGGATCGGCTCCGGGGGTGACAACGGCACCGAGGAACAGTTCCGGGGCTCCGTCGAGTTCCTCGCCCGCGATATCCTCTCCCTCCATAAGTCCCGTGGCAGCCTCAAGCAACCCGACCGCTT
>JAGXLK010000274.1 GCA_018334735.1 Planctomycetota bacterium
TTGCGCTGGTACTGTTTCTCCAGTCCCGGGATCCCCGCCGCCCAGTTGTTGCCCATCATCGCGAATGGCAATTTGTGCTCGGCCAGGTACTTGAACTCGGGTTCAAGTTTGGCCAGCCAGCCCAGATGATGGCTGTTTTTCGTGGGCGGGCCTTCGTTGTTCTGAAGCAGGTAGTGGTAGATCGCCCCGAACTTGGGATCGCTGATGGTCGGCAGCACGTGGTGGCCGTCCTTGATCATCTGCACCAGCGATTTCATGTCGAACATCCCCCCGGGCACCCAAGACGCGGTCAGCGGCAGCGGCCGGCCCTGTGAGCCATCGGCGGGCAGCTCAGCCCAGGCGGCGATTTGATCGGCAGCGGTGGCTTTGTCGGAGGCAGCGCATCCAGGCACAAACACCGTCGCCGCAAGAAATATGAACGCGACACAGATTATGTCTTTCAGGTGCATTTTTTGGGTCTCCCGTTCTCGCCGCAGAAGGGACAAGGGACACAAGGGACTGAAGGGACGTAAGGGACTTACAACTTCTGGCCAGGGTCTGAATCTCAGGAGTCCCTTGGGACCCTTACGTCCTTTAGGTCCCTTCGGGGGCAAAGTCTCACCTCAGATTCCCTTCCTTATCGGCATTGATCACCGGCCGGAAACCCACGGCCGTCCAGTTGTCCACCTGGGGCGGTTGCAGAAATCGTGCGGCCGAGCGGTTGAAACGCCAATCGTACAGACTGCATCCACCACGCAGCACCTTGTTCGCACCGCTCTGCGGACCCTGTGGGTTCTTCTCGGGACATTCCCGGTAGTATTCGTACCTGTACCAGTCTCCGGTCCATTCCCAGACGTTACCGGCCATATCCATCACGCCATACGGGCTCGCTCCGTCGGGGTGACTTCCCACCGGACGGAACCCTTCATTGAACTCATAGAGCGTATTCTCCATGCTCACGCATTTGTCCGGGTCGTACTCATCGCCCCATGGGTAGGCGCGTCTGTCGGTCCCGCGGGCCGCTTTCTCCCACTGCGCTTCGGTCGGAAGACTCGCCCGGGCCCAGCGCCCGTAATCCCGCGCTTCAAACCAGTTCGCGATCACCGCGTATTTGTCGGCGTCGCCCTTCGGGCTCGCCTTCTGGTGCTGCGGCCACGGCGGTTTGAACTCCTCGCCGGTTTCCTCGCAGTGTTTTTTGTACTGACCGACCGTCACCGGATACTTGTAGATCCAGTAACCGTCCAGGTAGATCTGTTTCTGCGGTCCTTCGTCCCCGCCGGCCAGCTCCGTCTCGCTGCCGCGGGTGAACGTACCGGCCGGGATCCAGACCAGTTCGGCCCCGTCGATCTGGTTGATGGCGGTGCCTTCGCCGGTGATCTTGATCTTCGGCTCGGCCTTCTTTTGCTCGGTCACCGCCTTGCCGGGTTCCATCGTTTTCGCGCGGAGCGCCTGGGCCGGCAGTTTCAGGTCGCTGACTTTCTTTTCTTCGATTTTATCTCCGATCAGGGTCAGCTCCACGTATTTCTTGCCGACCACCGGTTTGACCTTCACCTGGCTCCAGCCTGCGACGGGCGTGGAGACCACCGCCGCGACACTGTCCCCGCGGTCGAGCAGAACCTCCAGTTTGCCGTCGTCATTTTTGACCTTAAACTCCACCACCTGGGCGTCGCTGACGGCTTTGACGGCATCCCATTTTTCATTCATCGCATCCAGGCCCTCGTAGCCGGGGGGGCGCTGTCCGGCTTTGACGGTCCGGATACCGCCCGGTTCGGCGTAGCGCAGGTCCATCAGTTCTTTGATACCTCCGCCGCTGACCGTCAGGCGGGATTTGTCCGGGTGCGGCATCGCAAGACGCCAGCGGGTGGTGAAACGGCCCGACTTCGGCGTCGACCCGCTGTAGGCGCGTTCAATCCGGAGTCTATCCTTCTCCACCGTGACCGTGCGGCGCAGATAGTTCTCGTCGCTGAACTTTTTGCCCGACAGGATCGTCTCGGTGGAGAGTGTCGATGAGTCGGGATTGCTGTAATCACTCCAGAGAGTCGCCCATTCCTCGGCCGATCGGTCCAGGTCCGCGCGTCCGTTGCCGGCCGGCAGCCAGAGCTGAGTGTGGACTTTCTCCGAAACGTCGCCGTAGCCAGCCCGTTTGCCGCGGGCATCCAGCAGCTCTTTCCCGCTGGACTTATCCACCGCACTTATGACCTGTCCGGCAAGATCCGGGCAGACGGCCGCTTCCATGGCGGGGCCTTCCAGGTCGAGGACCGGTCCACCGTTGCCCTGCCCGATGCGGGAGATAGCCCGGAAGTTATCGCCGCGGCTCTGTTTTTTGCGCTCAATAATATCGGGCACGTGTTTATTAGCACCGGGAACGTACCATTGTTCGCCGTCATAGGGCACCATTCCCCAGTCGCCGATACGTCGCGCGGCTTCCATGACCACTTTATCGAGGGATTCCGCCCGGGCTTTCTGCAGTTCTTTGAGCTGCTCTTTTGTGGCGTGTTTTTTCGCCGCCGCCAGGGCCTTATCCATCAGGGGCACCATCTTTGCGCGGACGGATTCGGCGAAGATCTTATCCATAGTGATGCGCGTCCACCCGGACCATCGGACGGCGCTCGGCACGTGAAGAGTATCTTCGTAGGCTTCTTTTCCCGTCTGCAGATACTCGTAGAGATAGGGAGCCGCGGCTTCACTGTAGACGTCTTCGATGTATTGTCGGACCAGTTTATCGCCGTCGAGGGTGGGATCCCAGCTGAGTTTCATGTAGAGCCAGTTCAGCATCTGGTCCCACGGACCGCCGCAGGTCTGAGGATTTATGGCGTAGACCTTGCTGTCCGCCATATATTTGACATTCTCATCAACGTAGAACATGGACGGCCATTCGGGGCGATAGGTATCCCAGTGCCAGACAGTGACCCGGTTGGGGGCAATCTGCGGCCATTCTTTCAGTGCTCGGGCGTAGTCGGCATTACCGGGATTGTTCTGGATCGGGCCCATCTGGTCGCCGGCGGCGTTCTTGCTGCGCGCGCTGGAGACAACATTGATCCAGAGATTGTCATGAACTTCCATGTGCTTGGGGGCTTCGAGGGAATTGAAATAGCAAAACGTCATAATTTCCGCGTTGGGATACTTCTCGTTCACAATATCCAGGGTTTCGTTGAACATGTGGATCAGCGGCGCAGCTTCGGATCCCTGCTCGTGCACCAGCTTGCGGCATTCCGGGCAATGACAGCCCTGAAAACCATCACCCTGGCCGATTTTGAACATCGCTGAAGCATCTTCAGGTTTGCCTTTCATCCGCCCCAGAATTTTCTGCGCGAGATATCCTGGCAATCCTTCGGCGGTGCCGCAGATTCCCTGGTTCCACATGCTGGGTTCCCGTTCCCCTTCTTTGTTCATCGGGAAGAATTCCGGATGTTCATCAAAAAGTCCCTCCTTGATAACTTTGCCCCGGCGCTTTTTATCTTTTGGAGGGATCCAGCTGTACATCGTATGGCCGCAGCCCATTGCGCTGCTCGTGCGACCACCTCTGGGGCTTACGGCACGGTTTTTCAGGATCCAGGGGTATTGTCCCATTTTGAAGATCAGACCGCGGTTCGGAATTGCGGGTTCCTGCAAATCGTCGATTTTGCCGAGCGTGAGAGTCTTCTGTTTGGGAACCGTTTCAAATCCCGGTCCTTCATAGCGGCTCACGCCGTGCCCGTGATAGCTGGTACGGATGGAGTAGAAATGACAGCCGAGATGGTCTTCGAGGAAACCGAAAACCGCGTGGTGCAATCCCAGCTCTTCCGCCGCCGTCAGATAGATCCGGTTACCTTTTGTCGTGATCCCGTAGGCCTGACGGGCCGTTGCCCGGCGATCGCTGGCACCGGGCACTCTGTCGACAAGACGAAGCACGATGGCCGGTTTATCGCCGGCATCTTCCGCCGTTTTCACCATCGGTAACTTTGCGCCGGTGATTTTTTCGAGGTAGTTTTGCAGTGCTTCCGTCGGGGGTTTGATGTAGCCTCTTTTCCGTGCGTTCGCCCTCTTAGGAATTTGGGAAGCAATTGTGGTATGTCCGTTATGAACGATGACGGCTTTCGCTTTGCCATTTTCGGTCAGTTTTACCTCCTGCGCAAAACAGGCCGTTGACAGAAGACTCACCACGGCACAAGACATAATCACCAGCATGCGGAACTGTTGTCTGAATCGACCCATAATTCTCTCCCTGTAAAAACATCACTCAGCAGAATTTTTCAGTAGAAATTGATCCATGCGGCCCCGGAAAAATGCCGCTTTTTTCTCTCCGTCGTGGAAACGCGTCATCCAGCGTCCCCGCATCTTCGCCCCGCCGATTCGCGGGACCGCAAAATGCCGCGGCACGCGAACCCCGGGACCTGTGTCGACAAGTTCTCCATCGAGATAAAGGTAAAGTTTCTCGTCCTGAACTTCGGTGCTCGCATCTTTCAGTGAAAACGCTACCTGATACCATTTGCCGCCTTCGAGCGCAGGCGTCATCAACCAGTGTCCCGCCCAGTCTCGCTCCTTTGCAGCCCAGCTCCCGGCGTAAAGTTTCCCGCGGTCAAGGTAGATATTGAAACCGTACGCCCCGTGGCCTTCTGCGTAAAGTATCTGGCGTTTTTCGACGGTTTCGGGCTTGAACCAAAAACTGATCGTTTTATTGGGATGACCCTGCGGATGAAGCACCGTCTCCCGGCGCGGCGCCAGCCAGATCGCGTCGCGATCCCTGGCAAATTCAAGCACCGAACCGCGCTCGGGGTCTTCTACAAATTCTGCGCCGACCAGGACGGGTGAGGGCAACCGGCCCGCCGACGGGAGGTGGCGGTAGGTCAGAAGTTCATCGCTCTTCGCGGTCACCGCGTCCCAGGGACCTTGCCAGGCAAAAGGTTCATCCAGAGAAAGATCGTAGACGACCGTTTTATTCGGTGTCTTGTCCACAAAAACCACCGTCTGCCC
>JAGXLK010000275.1 GCA_018334735.1 Planctomycetota bacterium
GCCGCCGCCGTCCGGCCCGTAGGGAGCAATTCTGCCGGGTCATTTCTTCGTTGCGGCTTCGCAGGGACCCGTCCGGGTCACCTTTGGCGCCGCGCCTCGAACTGACCCGGCAGAATTGCTCTGAACCCACAACATCAAGTGGAATGGACCACTAGGCAATTTTCCGCCTCAATTTTCACTGGATTCCCTGGACAATGTTGATCAGTTACAACTGGCTGAATGATATTTGCCCCCACGGCCTCGCTGCACATGAGCTTGCCGACAGGCTCAGCCACGCCGGGCTATGTGTGGAAACTTACGAGCCGCGCGGGAAAGATTGGATGCTTGATGTGGAGGTTACCAGCAACCGTCCCGACTGCCTTTCACATCTTGGCATAGCCCGCGAAGTTGCAGCACTTACAGGTCAGAATGTTCAACATCCCGATGCCTCCGTTGAAGAAGATTCTGAGCTCCGTTTTGAAGATCAATCTTCCGTGATCGTCGAGTGCCCCGACCTGTGTCCCCACTACACTGCAAGAATTATCGAAGGCATTACCGTCGGCGAATCCCCCCCCTGGATGAAAAAACGCCTCGAAACCTGCGGGATACGTCCGATCAATAATATCGTCGATGTTACCAACTATATTCTCCTTGAAAGTGGCCAACCACTCCATGCCTTCGATATCGCACGCCTCACTGGTCGACGGGTCGTCGTTCGGCGGGCTGAAGAGGGTGAAGAAATCACTACAATCGACGAATCGGTCTGTGAACTTTCTTCGGATATGTGCATCATTGCCGACGCCGAAAATCCTGTCGCGCTTGCCGGCGTCATGGGCGGACTTGATTCGGAAATCGGAGCGTCAACCGTCGACGTTCTGATAGAAAGCGCACGATTCAGTCCGCCGAATGTGCGGCGAACATCCCGAGAACTGGGCTTAAGCAGCGAATCATCTTATCGTTTCGAACGTGGCGTCGATCCCGACAATGTCGAGAAGGCTTCCCGCCGCGCAGCCAAACTCATCCTCGAATTGGCCGGAGGTGAACTCGTCTCGGGCATGGCGGATATTCGGGCTGATACGACATCGACTCCGGAGGTCACAATCCGCCTGCCCCGACTCGCCCACGTACTCGGCCTTAAGGTCCCCGCCAAAGATGTTGAAGCGATTTTTCACGGACTTGAGCTTGAGGTTTTAAATTGCACCAACAGCGAGGTTACCGTCCGGGTCCCAAGCTGGCGTCCAGACCTCACACGGGAAATCGACCTTATCGAGGAAGTCGCGCGTCTGCACGGTTACGACAAAGTTGCGGAAACTACACGAATCCCCGTTGCGTTTGCACCAGTTTCACGGCACGAACGCGCGGAACGCAAGGCAAGATCCGTGCTGGCCGGGCAGGGCTTTACAGAAATTATGACCTACAGCCTTGTCACACCAACACATCTACAATGTGCTCAGTGCTGGTATGACGGCGACCCGATCGCGTTGCGGAATCCCGTCAGCAGCGATAAGACGCATCTCCGTCTTACGAATCTGGCAAATATGCTTCGGGCCAAAAGGGTGAATGCGGCCCACGGGAACGAAAATGTTGACCTTTATGAACTCGGCAAGATTTACCTCCCGGACGATCAGGAACTCCCCGAAGAAAAAGTCTGTCTCAGCCTTCTCACAGATCGCGAAGATGGCTTTCTTGTCTTGAAAGGGGTATTGAAAAATCTTCTGGACCTCCTTCATGTTGATGGCAATCTCGGGGAAACGCCCGCGGGAGAAGCCATTTTTGAAGAACCCGAATCTATCCGCCTCGAACTCGAGGGACAGTTGCTTGGTTGCGCGGGGGTATTGCCTTCCAAATACGCGGACGAACTTGACTTCCCCGATCGTCCGGCGCTTCTGGAAATCGATTTTGACCTGGTCACTGAACTGGCTCGTCTCCAACCGGCCGTGGCACCACTGCCAAAATATCCACCTGTCGAACGCGATATCGCAATCGTTATCGATGAATCGGTGCTCTGGAGAGATGTTGAACGGTGCATTCGTGACAATTCGACCAAAAACCTTGAGGCTATCGATTTCTTCGATCTGTACCGTGGCGAACAAATTCCGATGGGCAAAAAGAGCATTGCTTTTTCCGTTACTTTCCGTTCCGAAGAACGGACTCTCACCCGCGAGGAAGCCGACGCACAGCGCGATGAAATTGTCTGTAGCCTTGAGTCAGAACTGAACGCTGAGCTGCGCTAACCCTGACCAATGTTGACAGCGCGGCGTCCCCATACTACCATACCTTTTCCACGGATTTCTCATGAACAAAGCTCGGTCTCTGGGTAGGCAAACTTGGAAAAACTTTTCGACACTGTTTCAATCGTTGGGCCTGGCCTTATCGGGGGGTCAATTGGTCTGGCGCTTCGCCGTCGTGAGCTGGCACGCCATGTGATCGGGATCGGCCGACGGCAGAGTTCACTCGATATCGCCGTTGATGTGGGCGCTATCGACGAAACTTCACTTGATCCTGCTGCTGGCGTTCAGGAAGCTGATCTTGTAATCCTCGCCACCCCTATCTCAACCATAATTCGGCTTGCCCCGACAATTATCGACGCGATGCCCGCTGAAAGTATTCTCACCGAAGTCGCCAGTACAAAACAAAGCGTCATTAAAGCTATAAATCAAACTCAGCCTTCCGACAAGGGGATAAGTTTTGTTCCCACCCATCCTATGGCCGGAAGTGAAAAACGTGGCGCTGGCAATGCCGACGAACATTTGTTCGAAAGCAGCGTTTGTATAATATGCCCGACCTCGAAACCCGTGTCACAGGAATGGCAGAGGATTACACAAATGTGGGAGAAGCTCGGCGCTCGGGTCAGCTACATGGAACCGGCGGAGCATGACAGGCTTGTCGCTCGGATCAGTCATCTGCCTCATATCGCCGCAGCTGCCCTTATGCAGATCGTCACTCCCCAACAGGGGGAATTCGCCGGCGGCGGGCTGATTGATACAACTCGAATCGCCAGTGGTGATCCTGGGCTCTGGCGTGATATATGCGCTACAAATGTCGATGCCATTGCCGAAGGGATTGATACGCTTATCGATGAACTTCGGCAAATGAATGAATTCTTAACACAAGGCCAACTGCAAAAACTTGAGCAGCGTTTTGACGCATCCAAACAAAAACGCGATAAAATGCTTCGGCTACGCCTGGATAAAAAGGACAACCCAAATACACAGTAAGACGAGGTCCCCAATGCAGTATCGGATTGAGGTCATCCACAAACCTGACGCCAAAGACCCCGAAGGACTCAGTGCAATTGCCGAGGCCCGCGATCTGGGGGTAGAATCGGTAACCGAGATAAATTCTGTCGACATCTATATAGTCGACGGGAAACTTAATGAAGAAGAAGCCTGCCAGCTCTCGGAACAGCTCTTTCTTGATCCCGTCGTGCAAGAATACCGGATTTGCAACGGAGATGATATTACCTGGGATTGGGCCGAAACTCGGGACGCCCAGACAATTGAGATCAGCCGCAAACAAGGCGTCATGGACCCGGTTCAACAAAGCGCCATGAAAGGCGCCGCCGATCTGGGGCTGGGTGAAAAAATTAGTTCCATTCGTACAGCACAGAAATACTTTTTGCACGGTGATATATCTCAACAGCAGCTTGAGCGAATTGCCACAAAGTCCCTTGCCAACACCACCATCGAAGAAGTCCATATCAACGAACCCGATGTTAAATACCCACTCATAACTCTCGACTATGAACTTGATAAAAAAACCGTTCCTCTTCGCGAAGCAGACGACGCTGAGTTAATGCGTATCAGCAAGGAAGGCGTCTTATCTTTGACGCTGGACGAGATGAAAACGATCCAGCAGCATTTCTCCGATCTTGGTCGTGATCCAACTGACCTTGAACTGGAGATTCTTGCCCAGAGCTGGAGCGAACACTGCGTGCATAAAACACTCAAAGGGCACGTCACCTACACAGGACCTGTCCCGAGTGGATGGGAGGATTATGAAGATAAAAACGGACGGCTCATTATTGACAATCTTCTCAAAGAAACAATCGCCCGCGTCACACGTGAACTCGACAGGTCCTGGTGCCTCAGCGTGTTCGTCGATAATGCTGGGGTGATAGAATTCGGCGACGGAGAGGCTGTCTGTTTCAAGGTCGAAACGCATAACCATCCGAGTGCCATTGAACCATATGGGGGCGCTAATACCGGTATCGGCGGTGTTATCCGTGACCCGTTGGGAACGGGTCTTGGAGCCAAACCGATCATGAATACCGATGTGTTTTGTTTTGGTCCCCCCGACATGCCCGAAGAACAGGTTCCCCCGGGAGCACTCCACCCCAAACGCGTTCTGAAGGGCGTCGTCAGCGGCGTGCGCGACTACGGAAACCGCATGGGTATCCCGACGGCCAACGGTGCGGTCTATTTTGACGAACGCTACACCGGGAATTGCCTCGTCTACTGCGGCGATGTCGGACTAATTCCCGCTGACCAGGTCGAAAAAAAGGTCAACCCCGGCGATTATGTGCTCGTGGTCGGCGGACGCACGGGGCGTGACGGGATTCACGGCGCTACGTTCTCATCCGTCGAACTGACCAGCGAAAGCGAAGATATCTCAAGCGGGGCCGTCCAAATCGGCAATCCCATCACCGAGAAAAAAGTCCTCGATACACTCCTGAAAGCCCGCGATCGTGGGTTGTTTTCCTGCATCACGGATTGTGGTGCAGGTGGACTGAGCTGCGCGGTGGGAGAAATGGGCGAACATACCGGGGTAGAAGCGGAAATCGCCGACGTCCCGCTCAAATACGAGGGGCTATCCTACACCGAAACCTGGATCTCCGAAGCCCAGGAACGAATGGTGCTCTCAGTCCCCCCAAAAAACCTTGACGAAATTCTGGACATCTTTGAGAGCGAAGACGTCGAAGCCACCGTTATCGGACGGTTCACCGATGATGAT
>JAGXLK010000276.1 GCA_018334735.1 Planctomycetota bacterium
TGGGCAACAATCACGATTGGGAGGGTGCCAATGTTACCAGTTGCGATGGATCGCTGGAGTGGTATCCCTATCGTGATCTGGTCAGAGTCGATCGGGGTATGGTGCCGCCGGACCATTATGTTCAGCATCCGAATTATGATCACGGTAACGCTCCCACGGTTTACTGGCCCATGGACTCGGGGCTTGTCATAAAGGGTCAGCATCATATGGATGAATACTGGATTCCGAACCGTCAACTGTACGGGTACAGGACCTCAGGGTATCTGTTTCCGGAGGGAGGGTACTGATACCTTCATTTATTTGAGAAAAGCTTCCGACAGGAGCAGGAAAAAATGCGAGACGAAGGCTTCACCCTGATCGAGCTGTTGGTGGTTATCGCGGTCATTGCTATTCTGGCGGCGATGCTGATGCCGGCATTGGAGAGCGCCCGGAACGCCGCACGGCGAATTAATTGTCTTTCCAGAAAAAGACAGATTTCTACCGCTTTGCATCTGTATACTCTGGACGCCGACGGCAGATTCCCGACGATGTACAGCAGCTGGTTCGGAGCGGTGGAGTGTATTGAGGGGCGGCCCTGGGATGTGCTGATTGGCGGTTATGGTGCTCACGATCAACTTCTGAATTGTCCGAATGTGGATACGACTGCCTGCACGGGTTGGCCCGATGCCAGCGACTGGAAGACCTGGGGCACGTTGCTGTGGTATGGTGGGCAAGGGCGCTACTGGTACGATGGGCCAGGTGGCGCTCTCCATGATGCGGGGGAAAGCGGTTGGTACGAGGTGACCCAATACACGCTCGATACGGCCGGTTGCCCATTTCCCAGCAAAATTGTGCTGGTGACGGACATTTGCCAGTGGTATCCCGGTACACCTGGCAATACACGCCTGTGCCACCCGAAAACCGGAAAGGGGTGGATGGGATGGAATGACAGGATTCTCCCCGATCCGGCTGAGTTCCATGAACTGATTGGAGGCAGCAACGAGATTTTCCTCGACGGGCATGGCCAGTGGACTCAGGGGGAAGATATCCCGACAAAAGATGGCGGTTGGTTCGAATATTATTACAGTCTTCCGCCCAATTGAAGATTGCGTTCCGCCTTTCCAGTTGCCTTGTAGACAGAGGAGGTTTTACACAGTGTTCAGGTCTTTCCCTTTTCCTGCGACCGTAGTTTTTTTGTTTTTTATTTTCCCGCCTGCTCATTTTCTCGACGCCTCAGAACCGGAATCTGGCAACGAAAAAGTCCTGAAACAGTTCTATGAACAGGAGCTGCTGGGCCTGAACTGGCCCGAGACTATGGTAACTTACCGGGTGGAGTTCGGACCCGGCCAGGGCAATTCGAAAAAGCTTCGTCTCCTCGACTCCGAAGGCGAAGGCACGCCGTTGCAGCTCTGGCACGTGAAAACCCATGAGGATGGCTCCATTGCCAGCGCGCGCCTTTCGTTCATGGCGGAGCTGCCGAAAAATGGTTCCTACAGGTATCGGCTGGTCAGGGGTGAACGGGACAAGTCCGATATGGCGGCGAGAATTTCACGTTTGGAGAAATACCTCCAGATTGACGGCGAAAAGGTCGGGATTCGGCTTCCTGCGGCCGGAGAACATCAGTTTTCTGCGCCCCTGCGGTTTGGCTCGTCGCAGAAGAAAATGGTCAAGCTTTACGGTCGGCAGATTGAAAACGGAATCCTGCCGGGTCCACTTCAGGGATTTCGACTGTTGGACGGGCGGTGGGTGGGGGGAAGTTATTTCTTCGCCAGTGAGCCCGAGAAAGCCCCGCGACTCCAATCTTACCAGTGCAACCTCACCGAAAAGGGTCCCCTTTTTGTGGAAGCGGAAATTCGCTACAGTTTTACTAATGGAGGTTATTACAAATTTCGGGCGCGGATTCTTGCAAACGACCCCGCAGTACGTGTGGATGAACAGAGTGACATGGGCCGAACCGGTTCTGGGTATAGCTGGCGACTGGTGACCTCTCTCTCAACCGGTTGGAAAGAGGGTGGCTGGCTGCCCGACAGGACTTTCTGGAAGTCCCCGCAGGGACAGGTCAAGGGGCACGAAATGCATTTTGAAGACCGGCTTTCCAAACTCGGCTACCCCGTGAAAAAATACACTGGCCGATCCTTCGGGAGTCGATCTCTCTCGTTCAAGAGTTCTTATTCAAAAGTTTTCAATGTGGCGGCGTGGTACCCGTGGTCCCGCGTGGCACATTACTTCGCCCTGACCCGCAGTAAGGACGTTCTGGGGGCATTGGAAAAGGTGGGTAAGTCGGCCGGTCTTAAAGTCGAAGACGCAAACGAAGCTGAGGTGGAAACCGGTATAAAGGAAGCGTTGGGTCAGGATGCCCCGCCGCAGATTCCTTTTCTGGGTGTGGTGCCGATGCACGCGGGGACCTGGCGGTCGGCGCATGGATCGCATCGCCAGATTATGCTTTTTACTCACGGCTGCGGAGATATTGATCTCCACTGGCCGCTTTTGCCCAATCACCATCCGAACACCCTGCTTCATACCGGCGAGTACGATCCCGAAAAACCGCTGACTTACGTGCGTCGACAATGGGCGCTTATCGGCGGGCCCCTCCAATTTCATCCGCATCTTTTCCAGTTCCGGCGGTATGAAGGTTACGTCAACCTGGATGATTACAAGGATTGGGTCCTCGACTGGGAACCGCGGCGACCGGTGGAATACCCCCGTTTAATTTTCGACCGGAAAGACATCGAAAGTTTCCGGGATAAGCTGACCGAACACCCGGCGGGCGACTGGCTGAAGACGACCCTGTATTTTCAGGAAAATGAGAAACGGCGCAATAAGCTCTGGGGTCGGCTGACCGGCACGAGCACGTGGAACAGCCCGGTGGGACAGGCCCATCAGGCGGTTCGCAATCGGCGCGACGGAACCCCGTGGCAGAGTAGTTTTCGGCAGGCTCAGATGACGGGGAACTGGGCCCCTATGGCCGATGAACTTCTCTCAAGCGAACAGCTCAGCGATGAAAAACGGCGCCGCCTGCGCCGGTATATCGCGGCACTCTGCCATTCTCTGGCCGAGCCTGATTTCAATCCCCGCGGCTCGATGGTCCACCTGGGCAACCCCAACATGCCTATCAACCGCACCCTGGCGCTGGCTTTCGCCGCATCTCTTATCCCCGAGCATCCCCGGGCGCAGTATTGGCTTGATATGGTGGCCGAGTTTGAACGTTACAAACTTGCGATGAACGTGGCGCCGGAAGGCGGTTGGAGCGAGCTGATCTCCTATTTTACGGCCAGTTCTCCGCATCTGATGCAGGCGGGAATGGTACTCGGGCAAGCAGACGGGTTGAGCGAGGACACAGCGAGACTCTGCACTCTGCCCGCGCGGTTCACCCTCCAGCTGCTGAGTCCCAAAGATCCCCGTTTTGCAACGCGGACAATTCCAGGGTGGGGTCATGAAGGCGTTAGGTTCGGGGCGCACTGGCTCGTGGCCGGAGCGCTTGCCCGAGACGATAATCCCGATCTCGCCCGTGCTTTGGGATGGGCGTGGAACGAAGTGGGACGGCCCCTGAAAACTCATCACAGCGGGAATTTCGGACGATGGGCTACCGTCCACTCGGACCTGGCGCCAAAGAGCGAAAAGGGGGGGATACCCGATCACCTGAGAAGCAAATGGCTCCCGGGTTTTGGAGCCGTGTTTCGAGCACACGCCGGCGAGCCCAACGAAACGTATATGTCCTATCGTCAGGGTTATTTGACCAGCCATTGCGATCAAAACCAGGGGGATTTTGTGCTCTACGCGAAAGGAGCTCCTCTGGTTACCATGAGTCTCAAAGGGTATGCCATCCACCAGCTCGAATCGTATAAAAAACTCTACGAAGAATTTGGCTGGCATAGCCGCGTGCGATTCGGGCGGATGGACAGTACCGGAGGATGGCCCGGCGGGGGACCAATCTCCCAGGTGCATCGCAATTTTTTCAGCGGAAGTCTCGATTACGCGCGGGGACTCGGCGATTACGGTCCCCAACGTTGGGTAAGGCAAATTCTGTTTCTAAAAGGCAAAAAAGCCTCCGGGCCAAACTATTTTGTGTTTCGAGACAGCTTTACGCTCCGCAATGAGAAAAAGAAACTGCAAAAGAAATGGTGGTATATTAGAAATCCCGGGGAGAAAGAGAATGTCCGTTCGACGGATACGGCGCTGCACTATAAGAGTTCGCATGGGGCGCGACTGGACGTGCGTTTCCTGGAACCGGCGAAGATCAAGGCCGAATCGCGGGATGTCGAAGGAAAAGGACCTCTGTATCACGGCGCTGCTTACAACTGGCGCAAGGCGCATGGTATGAAGCCGCATCACAACGCCAGATTCAACGAAAGAATGACGGTGACGGCTGTTGGGCCGATTGAGCCGGGAAAAGATATCGTGTCGGTTCTCTACCCCCGGACTGACGGAGAAGCGGCGCCGAAATACAGTTCGCTGGGCTCCGGCGCCGCGCGGATCGAGACCTCCGAGTCGACCGATTACGTGTTTGTGGACAATGAGCCGATGGGATACGCTGACGCTGATCTGTTTTTCAGTGGTATTGCAGGGGCCGTACGCATATATCTTGGGGAGGTCCATCTTGTGATCGCCGAAGGACCGGGTACTGTTGAATACAAAGGCACGAAACTTCGAAGCGATGTGCCGGCGATACGGGTGGTGCCCAGAGAAAAATTGAGGGAACGAACGATTGAAGTGACGGGTCCCGGTCATAATATCTCGTTTTCGGCTGCGAAGGCGAAACAAGTTCCTGCCGGCGTGACGCGATTCGATTTTGAAGGAGGATTTGGGTATGAATTTGATGCTGAAGAACCGCTCACATGGGAGGGCGACGGCGTGCGATTTGACGGACGACGAGGTGGGGTTATTGTGCGCGAGGAGGGCCCCGTGAGTCTTGTGCTGGAGAAAGGCAGGAGCGTAAGCTACAAGAAGCT
>JAGXLK010000277.1 GCA_018334735.1 Planctomycetota bacterium
GGAAGTAGCCCCCAACGCTTTGTCGAAACTGAATTGCATATATACGTGCTTTTCCTCGGTTATCTCAAAATACGGGATTATAAAACCGAGGTTAATAAGACTCAGCATCCGAACCACACCTCCCACGATTGCACCGACCAGTATGCCCCACATCCCGTAAGCGTAACCGCACATAAGGCCCGGAAATACATACAGAGCGACAACGCGCGGGACAACCGTCCCAACCGTCCCTGTCGAACGGTCAGCCATAGCGAAAAACCCATGACCCAGTGCGGCCACAATCGTGATAAAAAACACGGCTATGACGACTGTGAACAGGTCCTGCTGTTCCTCGAGTTTTTCCACGTCATGATCTTCAGCCATCGATTCTCCACCTCCTTACCCATCACCGGCAATAGCGTAATTCACGCTCCGGTGGGAGTAATCTTCTTAGAGTTTTTCAAACTCTACGACTTTGCTTTCGGGCACTGCAGGCATAGCGCCTCGCCGGCCGGCCACAAACGAGCCCAGAAGGTTGGCCGCGTGTGCTATGCTACTGAGAGAACATCCATCAAGATATTTTACCATCAATCCCGCCGAGAAAGCATCCCCTGACCCAACGGTATCCACAACCTCCACCGGGGGCACAGCGGCGTCAACCCTATCCTGGTCCGCGTAAAGCGTGCATCCTTCTGGACCTCGCGTTACGCAGACCAAATTAACATCATAGGCAATCATAACCCGGTCACAGACCTTCTGCTCACCCCCGTTAATCGCCAGCAGTTCGCCCAAACGCACAATTTCCTCGTGATTTAGTTTCAGAACCGTGCAGAGTTCAAGCGACCTTTCCACAATTTCCCGATTATAAAAGTCCTGTCGAAAATTAACATCGAAGAGCAATTCTCCACCACCCTCTGACGCTGCCAGCAAAACTTCCCGGATTGTCTGTCGGCTCTTGGCGGAGCGCTGGGCCAATGTGCCAAAACAGATGGCGTTGGATTTCCGGGCCAGCCGGATCCAGCGTTCGTCGGATTCGAGATAATCCCAGGCAACATCCTCAATAATCGTAAAATCGGGGACACCCGCTTTATCGACCTCAATAAGAACCCGGCCCGTAGGGTGACTCGCATCACGCTGTAGAAATTCCGTGGGCAAACGGGCCTCCTCAAGCGTCGATAAAACGTCCTCGCCAAGCTGATCGTCCCCCACTCGACTCAGCGGAATACCCGTATGGCCCATCTGCTTGACCTGATAGGCAAAGTTCGCGGGAGCCCCTCCGAGGACACGCTCATCCTCGAAACAATCCCAGAGTATCTCGCCTAAACCAAGGATGGTATACATCGGCGCCTCTGGTTATAGTTTCAGTAAACGGGCCTCATCCACCAGCTCCAGCTCCCGGATTTGCTCCAACGCTTCTTCCGTACAGGGAACATCAAGATTCAGGGCCAGCATTGCGTTGCCGCCGACTTTCTCACGTCCGAATGTCATTCGGGCTATATTCACGCCAGCCTTGCCAAGAGTATCACCAATTGTCCCAATCAAACCGGGCTGATCTTTCCCGAATATCACAAGTAGTGTGCCGTCCGGAGTCACCTCGGTGTGGAACGCTCCGATTTGCAGAACTCTGAGGTGCTCTTGCCCGAATACTGTCCCCGACACACCGATTGCATGGGTTTCCGTCGTCAGCGTCAGAGTAATCATATCAGTGAATCCGGCTTCCGGGGAATGAGATGAGCTGCTTTTCACCTCAACTCCTCGTTCCTCGGCCAGGTGAGGGGCGCTCACAATATTGACCGAATCACCAAGCATAACCTGAAGAACGCCCATGACCGCAAAATTCACGATGGGGCTTATGCTGTGGTCAGCAATCTCCCCTTTACAACTCACCTCGATCGATTGCGGCCTATCACGATTAAGGCTGGCCGCTATGTTGCCCAGTCTCTGTGCAAGTCGACAGTAAGGATCAAGGCGTTCCATCTCCTCGGGAGAGACCGACGTGATGTTAAGAGCGTTGCGATAATGGTTCCGTTTCAGCGCATCAATCATCTGATCCGCCGCCTGATTCCCCACCGCAATTTGAGCCGCCTCGGTCGATGCACCCAGGTGCGGTGTCGCCAGAATGCGATCATTACAGGAAAATTCGTAATCCTCGGGGGGTTCTTCTTCGTAAACATCGAAGGCCGCCCCCGCCAGATCACCGCTTTCCACAGCTTTCACAACCGCGCCCATATCCACCACCTCCCCGCGCGCGCAATTGACAATCCGAGCCATCGGTTTCATCAGAGCAATTTCAGTTTCCCCGATCAATCCGCGAGTCTTTTCGTTGCCCGGAACATGAACCGTCAAATAATCGCATTCCCGGAGCAATTCTTCCCTGTCGTCGACGAGCCGAATCCCGAGTTTCGACGCCACTTCCCGCGAGAGAAAAGGATCGTAAGCATGAACTTCCATGTCAAAACCGACAGCGCGCTTGGCAACCGCCTGCCCCACCCTTCCGAGTCCAATTATGCCGAGAATGGTTCCGGCAAGCTCGGCTCCGGTGAACTTTTTCTTATCCCATTTTCCTTCTCTCATCGAAACGTAAGCGGGGCCGATATTCCGCGAGAGCGCCAGCAGCAGCGCAAAAGTGTGCTCGGCTGTGCTGATAGTATTTGCACCCGGAGTGTTCATTACGACTACCCCCCGACGCGAGGCCGCCGGAATGTCAATATTATCGACACCAACACCGGCACGCACGATGGCCTGGAGCTCTTCTGCACATTCGATGACTTCCTCGCTTAGTTTGGCGCCAGAACGACAAATAATACCAGCTACGTCCTCAACACTATCTTTCAAATCGTCATAAGAAAGTCCGGGCTGGTTGCGGACCTCAATTCCGGCGTCTTCAATCTTTTCAGCAGTGCTTTCCGGCAGTTTGTCAGCGAGCAAAACTGTAGGCATGGCACATTCTCCCAAACAAGCAAGGTTGACATGGAGAAGGCAAACGGACAGGAATTATAGTAAAGCACAGGCGCAGCGTCAACGCGCGCGGACAAGTCGTAAACGGGAATAGCCCGCGTGATAACCTTGTGATATTGCCCACCGGAGCCTTGACCGTTCGCCCCCCCAGATCGTAAAATTAAGTAGTTCGTTACGGGGACGAATCTGTTGAGAGGAGGTCGTCAATTGCACGGCAGCCGAGCACAAACTGACGGTAACTTGTTCAGCGCGCTCCCAATCTTGCTCTGCCTGATACTCATTTCCGTGGTATCGGCAGGGGAAAGTTCTGCCCCACCACCGCATCCGGAATATATCCAGCAACTGATCGAAAAAATGGCGCCTCAGGACTGGGCGGGGCAACATTACCATCAAAAACTCGTTGAAATAGGGGAACCAGCCGTCCCCCACCTCAAAAAAGCTCTCAAACATTCCGTCCCCCGCGTCCGTTACTGGTCGATTGCAGCACTTGGCAAAATCGGCGACGAGCAAGCTATCCCTGCCCTGATTAGAGCCCTGCAAGACGACAGTACGATGGTCCGCGCAGCCGCGACCTACCATCTCATTCACTGGTGGGACCGAGAGGAAGTGCAGCAGCTCATCGTCGGCAAGCTCCACAGCCGCAACCCGAAAGTTCAGGAAGCCGCCTGCCGCGTCATCGCCGAAAAAAAGCACAAAGACGCCCTGCCGGTTGTCATGGAACTTATGAAAAGCGATTATCCCTCCGAACGACGGAACGCACTCATCGCCCTTGAAGGCACTAAAGGTGATAATGCAATCGAATCTCTTATCGACAGGCTTAAAAATGACCGCAGCGGGAGCGTCAGATTGCGCGCTCTCGAACTGCTGGCACAATGGGCAAACCGGGAAGACGTCCAGAACGGGATTCTTAAGGCGCTCGACGACGAAAAAGAAGACGTTCAGGATCTGGCGTGCAGCATCGTCGTGAAACATAATTTGCAGAAAGCTCTCCCCGAACTCAAAAAACTGGCCCAAGATAAAAATCCCACACACCGTTATCACGCACTTAACACACTCGTAAAACTCCAGGGCCCAAAAACACTGGCCCGTCTAAAGAAGGCCCTTCGGGAAGACGAGAGCCCCCGTGTCCGGTCATTGGCCGCCGATTACCTCGGGGATTGGCTGAATCGCGATGACGTGGTCCCGCTGCTGATCTCCGCCCTCGGAGATGAAAGCAAATTGGTCCAGGAGATGGCGTACAAACGCGTCGTCGAAAATGCAAACTGGAATGATTCCGAGGAACTTCGCAAAACCGTGCTCGAAAACCTTGTGGCTGAAAACGCGCGCCTTCAAGGCTGGTGCCTCCGAATCGTACGCGAGAAAGGCTATAAAAAAGCCATTCCCAGGTTGAATAAACTCATCGACAGCAAACGGAGTGTCGCACGCTACGGCGCACTTCGAGCACTCGCCCGGCTGCAGGGCGAAAAAACAATTCCGCTGCTCAAAGAAGCGCTGCTGAAAGATCCGAGCAGTGACGTCCGAGGAATGGCGGTCTACGAACTCGGGCGCTGGTTCGAGGAACGAGACGATGTAAAAAAAAGGATCTTTGCGGCGCTCGATGACAAAGACAGAGCCGTGCAGGGATGGGCGATGCATATCATCGCGCAAAAAGATTACAAAAAAGCTTTGCCGAAGCTCCTCAGTTTGCTGAAAAACAGCCCCAACAAGGATGTCCGGCACAACGCTTTAAGAGCCATTGTCCAGCTCCAAAAGTCCGGCAAAGCACTTGCAAACTTAAAAACCACTTACGAAAATGATCCGAGCCCGGTCGTCCGGGAAGGGGCTCTCCGATCCGTAACTCTTCTGGAACCACCCATTCCCGAATCCGGTGCCCTGCTGATCGAAGGGCTAAGGGACACAGACAAAAAAGTCCGTGCTGCAGCCGCCGCTCTACTGCGCAGAGGGTTTGGTCAGCATTTCGAATACCAGGCAGATGCCACTAT
>JAGXLK010000278.1 GCA_018334735.1 Planctomycetota bacterium
TTCAGAAAGAAGAAGCTTCGGCTGATGGCCATCATCCCGACCCCTTCGACATCCGTCTCGGGTTGCGCCGGCACATTCGGCATTACCGTTGCCGTGGACTACGCGTAAAGATGTCTGAGTCGTTTGGTCGAAACTTTCCCCAGAAACTCCGCTCACGGGCAACGCCTCAGGGCTTCCAATTCATTTTCGTTCCACGAAAGATTCCGCCAATTTTAGCTCTGCGCCAAGCGCATGACACAATAATTTTAATTGCAACTATTTTACAGTGGAATTTCGTGGGTTAAGGATCCAGATGGGAGATACGCCGGGAGGTTGAGTTTAGTTTTGCTGAGGAACCAGGAGATAAGTTCCGCTATTTCCGGCCTGGAAATGGTGGTGCACATTTCCCGCTCCTTGATGTGCTTTTTCCACAATTGGTCGCATATCTTCACGATCGTCTGGATATACGACCCAGACACGTTTATTATCCCGCAGATATTTTCTCAATCGTTGCCGGTGGCGGGCGCTTTTCCTGGGGATGATCATTTTTGCCTCAACGCCAAAATTATATACGGTTTCATAGTATCTGAACTGCGGAGAGCAGTAGGGGTACAGATAGAGAATATCTTCTCCGGTATCGTTTTGTGAAATGTGCCGGAAAACAGGTCGCAGCATTTCATCCTCTGCGCCATCGATGCCATCGTCAAGCATCGTTCCAATTGCGCCTCCGTAAACCAGACATATAGCTATAATCCCTGCAGCTGTGAGAATCTTATTTTTGCCCCCCGGTAGCATGACTGCCAGCCCATTCCCTGTGAATATTACAACCGATGGAATGAGAAAGAGAATAAGCCGACCTTTGAAGGGATAAAGACGCATTGAAGCAGCTATAAGACAGAAGAACCAGGGCAGAAGTAGAGCCGCAGCGCGAAATCTTTTGCTGTCTTTTATCCCCCGGTAAGTCCCGATCAGAAATACGAGCACGCTTGCGAAAGCAAGATCCAGGTCCATTGTTCGTTCAAAAACATCTGTAAGACTTGACCTGATCCACTCCGCCATCGCAGGGACGGATTTAAAGGCGGGGAACCCTTCGCCCCAGTAATCGAGCAAATCCTGTCTGTGTGTAAACCTTTTGAGGAATAGCCAGTAGTTAAGACCAATAAGTACAATCCAAATCAACCCGATGCCGCACATTTCTGCGCAGGCGCGCCAGTTTTTTCGTTCAGTATGATACAGAAGAGCAGCGAGACCCAACCCGGCCAGCATGAATGCCGCCGGGTGTGAAAAGAAAATGGCGGCGCATCCCAGGAGAAGCGGATAAATTCGTGAGGCCCAAAAGGGAGTTTTCTTGATCAGTCTTTCGTACGATAACAGGAGGAGTATGCTCACCAAGACGTCGGTCGAATACTGTTTAACTTCCGCTGAATAGTTGATCAGGGATGGCACGATGGCGAACAAAGAAATTGCAAAGAAACTGGCTCGGGGACCGCAGTATTTTATTACGAGTTTCCCGATCAGGAGCAAGCTTGCAACTCCGGCTAAAAACGGAAACAGACGAAGGGCCAGTTCCGACCCGCCCAATAATTTGACGATAACCTTTTCGGTCCATAGAAAGCCTACGGGCGCGCTCTGATGGTAGGCCAACGGTCCGAGCAAACGCATAAATGGTTGCCAAACAAGATTTAAGGCGAGTTTTGATTCGTCGAGCCACAGGGAACAATTGCGGAGATAATGTATAAGTCGCAGCAAAAGGCCGACGAGAATTGCCAGGGATGATGCGTAGTACCAATACTGATGGCATCCGGGAGTTTGACCATTCTCGGAACGTGGCAAATTCTCTGTGCCAAATACGATCCGCAACCATAGTCTGTACAGCCCTTTGTTCATACCAATCGAAAATTTTTCAGAAGCAGTAAGACGGAATTCGGAAGGAAGAAACTGTTCAGGGAGAATTCGTGAACACCACGCGAAGCAACTTTACCTGTTCTGTACCGCCGACATCGATTTGTCGCAGTATTACCGGGCTGTCGTTGGTGAGAATTTTCTGACCGCCGGTGCTTTCGGGTTGTGTTTGGTCTTCTACCAGAAAGTCAACGCTTCTCAGCCATCGCAAAGCCTGTGCTTCGGTAAAATGTCGGGTGTTGCGTTTCAAGTACCTGCTTTTGACGCGGGTAAAATAGTGGATGATTGTACGTTCGTAACCACCGACGACTGTTTCTTTGCCGGATCCATTTTTTCTCAGCCAGGCAAAGACCGGTTTGTAGCTGGCCAGTTTCCCCTCCTCAATATCCGAGTAGAATTGCCCGCGTTGTTCGATGATTACATCGCCGATACGCACCAGATTCACCGTCACAACCAATCCAATGGTGATATAAGCGAGTCGCCGAGTTCTCGACGGAGTCCAGAAAGCCCATCGTTTTTTCAGGAATTCCCCGATGGCCGCCCCGCCCGAAGCCAGCCAATAATACATAACTGGAATTGCCGGCAGAAGATAGCGTCGCCCCAGGCTCCAACCCCCGCCCCATATAGCTGCCATTAGCAGAAGGGCGAACAAACTGAGCTGTCGTTCACCACTTTTGAATGCTCTGATCAACCCGACCAACATAATCAAAGCCAATATGAGACCGACTATCCGGGCGATGTCCGTTCCCATAAGTGTATCGTTTAGAGCCCGGAGGTTGTTACCAAATTGTCCCAAAAAGTGTCTAAAAAAGCACGCGAATCGACCCATGTTCAACTTTGCGTGGAAATAATGTTTCCAGCCCCCCGGTCTTGCCGAATCGGCCCAGAACATGAAGAGTATGAGGGGAACAGCAGGGAGAACAAATAAAATGACGCTTTTCCCCAGATTTCCTTTCCATTTTCCGAAGGCTTTCCGGTGCAGCCAGAGTCCCCCCAGCACCGCCGGAAGCAGAAGAGGTCCCACAGGGCGTATGTTGCTTGCAATTGCGATCATGAGTGCTGCCCCCGCGCACGCGGCCCAGGATTTCCATCCTTCCCATCGTAGCATTAGAAGTCCTAATAGAAGTGCCGCAAGGGTAAAAAATGTGAAAGGTACGTCTGACATAATATGAACGGAATAATAATAAAGCGTTCGTGAAAAGCATAAGAACAAAAACGCAATTGCCATAACCGGAGGAGGCAAATTGAGTTCGCGCAGGATCAGATAAAAAAGTGGGATACACCCCAATCCCAGGAGTGTTATGAGCAAATTATACGCAAGAAAACTGTCGGAAAGTTCGTCTGGAATACCAAAAATAGCACCCGTTCCCGCCACCATCACCGGCAGTCCCGGAGGGTACATGGTATGTGGCGCGTAGTTAAAAGTGTAGCCCCTGCCTTCCAGGATCGAACGTCCTAAACCCATGTAAACGGCGCTATCACGCTGAAACCGCCATTTATCGTTTAAGGCGAGTGCGTAGAGGAACGTAACGATCAGCAAAAGGGGCACAAATAGTTTCCGGAGAGGAAACACTTCACCGCTTTCAAGAGTTTTTTGGGTTGAATCTTTTCTTCTCATTGTTGTCATCGTTGTTGTCAGCTTGCCAGAAACCCTCATTATTCTCCACAATTCTGGGAGGGAGCACAAATGGTCTGGGGATGAACAGTTAAATAGTTCCGGAAAAAAGGCGCTATCGTTTTGGCTTTACTATAGCTCCGGGCGTGTTGTATCTTTATTAAATAGCTAACTTTGCGGGCTGAGAAAGATTACAAATGGAACCGGACCGGGCTGACAAGAAAAGGGATACCGAGCTCGTATCGGAAATTATGCCTGAGGAACAGAATGACAACCAGGGATCAATCCTAACCGCGCGCTATGCGCTCTGGGTAATCGTAGCGCTCGCCGCCGGTTTGCGCCTCTACCTTGTGTTCACGGCGCAGGGCATTAACTCGGATGCATGGCGTTACGCGGAAACGGCCAGGAAGATGGCGTCCGATGGGCTCCTGGCCGGTATGCGGGGTGATTTTTTGTGGCCTTACTATCCGCTCAATCCGCACCTGTTTTTTTTCCCTTTCCTCGGAAGCATTTTGCTGCACGTGACCGGGGATGCGGTGCTTTCACTGCGACTTGTCTCAGCGGCCGCCGGAGTAGGGCTCGTCCCGCTCGGCTATGCGATCGCCAGACGACTGCTCGAGAAAGAAGGGATCGGTCTTATGGCGGCATTGTTTTTGGCTGTCCACTCCGAATTCGCGCGGGCCTCTGCGTCGGTGTATCGCGAGGTCTTGGTCGCTTTCTTAATTGCGTTTGCACTGTATCTCGTCTTGCGGGTGATCCAGGAGGAAGACAGAAAATATTTGAGCGTCGCTCTGGCAGGGGCGATTTTGTTCCTGGCTTTCGCCACGAGGGTTGAGGCAATTGTTGCGGCAATCGGATGCGGACTTGTTATCCTTTTTTTGGCCGGTTCAATCAATTGGAAAAAGAGAATAGCCCTCTGTGCGGTCATGAGCACCGTCTTTCTTGCGCTGGAAATCCCCTACATTTTATGGATGAGGAAAGAAAGCGGCCTTTGGCTTGTTAACCAGTGGCAGATCTCCAGAGAAGCGAAGGCGGGCGAGTTCATTGAGAAACGTATCGAGAACAGGGCGGGACCATGAATATTGTGGATAACCTTCTCTGCCATGTCGACCGAATAGTGGACATGCTGAACGTCCCGGGGCTGATAGGGTGCGCGTACTGTTTTTTGCGCTGGCCCCGATGCGTGCGCGGAAAAGGCCGTTCCTTCGCTATTCTGTTTGTGGTGCCCATCGCCTATTTCCTGGTCGTTTCTGGAATGTCTTTGTCAGGAGGGACGGCCATTTCTGAACGCTATTACCAACCGGTCTTCCCGTTGCTTATTGTTGTCTCGGCAACGGGTCTTTATCAACTGTTGAAAGACACGCGGGAATGGCCTTTTATGGGCTTGTTTGTCGTTATTGTGGTTATCATTGG
>JAGXLK010000279.1 GCA_018334735.1 Planctomycetota bacterium
AATCGCGCCCACGCTGCTGAAATGGGGGTAATTCGCCCTCGTATCGTTTCTCAGATACCACGGAAGGATCGTCAGGAGGGTTGCGGCGGCAAAAATCGCGGCCGTGTGCCATTGTTTCCTGGTGCATAACAGCAGCACCGGCAGGAAAGCAATTGGGAGAATGATCGCGCGCAGATAGGCCAGCGCCCCCATCAGAATGCCCCCCATCGTGGCGGGCGCGGCATTCTCTCCGGACATCCGTGAGTCATAAATATCGTAGAGAAGATTCAACTGCGCCAAAAATACCAGGGTGAACAGTGTCTCGGAGAGCACGCGGCAACTGTAAACGATCGAGACGACACTGACGGATTGGAAGGCGGCCGCGGGGATCGCGTATTTTCTCCCGAAAAGCCGGCGCGCCAGACGCCACACCAGCGCGCAGACCGCGACCCCCATCAAGACCTGGAGCAGACAGACGAAGGCCGGATTTCTGCTGATCGCAAAGGTCAGGGACAAAAAGAAGGGATACCCGGGGACGCGGAAGATTTCCGGCTGTTGTTCTGTTCCGTAACGACCCGTTTCCAGCAGGTTTTCCCCCAGCCGAACATAATCCGCAGAATCCGGGGAAAAAAACAGGCCGGAATTCCCCACGATCCCCGCCCACATGATGAGCCTGACAGCAAAAGCGAGGAGCAGAACACCCAGCAGAGGAGCGTATAGGCCGTGTTTCCCCTGTTGAGGTGTACCGGAAACACTATCTTTGCTCATATTGGAAAGCACTTTGATTCTATGCCTTACCAAAAGTCCCAGTTGTTTTGAAAAAGAAGAAATAGCACCTGGAAATCACTGTTTGCGTTGATTCCTCATCATCTCCGCCCGCAGCAGACGGAATGGGTAGAACCACAGCCGCATAGGGAACCGTTTGTTTGTTACTTCGTGATGCTTTCGAAGGCTCTGATATTTCCGAAGCCGCTGTTCGGGATCTTCCCCGAAACGCGGACATGCCTCGCCGAACTCTTTTCTCAAGATTTGCTGAAGTCTCTGGTTCCGGGGAGCGTAATCCTGCGGGTAGGCAGGCGTCCAGAGTATTGCATTTTTAAATTCCGGCCAGAACTTCTGGCTCTCAGGCCAGTTTTTCTTAATCAGCTCCGGTCGCGAGGCCAGCATGCGCACGCTGTATCCTTCAACAAGTCTGTTTTTGTAGGGATCAACGGTGTACACCCGGTGATCTTTGCGCACTTCAGCGATGGTATGATGAGAAACGCCGCTTTCCGGGTCTCGCAGATACACGATCTGGGTTTCCCAACCTTTCTGATAGGCCAATTCGCAAAAAACCCATGCCTGCCGGTCGCACAGTCCAGTTCTTCCCTGCCAGATTCTAAGGGGCCACAGCGGGCGTTTGTCTTTGTTTTGACGGGACTCAAGGCGGTCTGCAGTCGCTTCAAAAAGCGCCTCAATGTCGTCTTTTTCCCCTCTGGTTATCTTTTCGGCGATCATTTTAAAAACGACAGCGGAACGCCATCGATGGAAATCCCGGTGGCTGAAAGGAGCCGACAGGAAGGCGGGGTCCAGTTTTTCGCGGGCGCTCAGTTTTTTGTAGGCCGCTTTGGGTTCGTCGGGGACTTCTCGGGCGATTTTCGACGCGAGCCGAACAGCTTTTTGCCCCTCGTTATTTTGCACCGCTTCGACCCAGCGGACGGCCAGAGCTGGCGTCGAGGGGTTTTTCAGCAACCAGAGTCCCTCGATCACCCCTCCGATCAGCAGGACGAGTGCCAGGGCCATCAATAATTTCAGTCGTTTGGACATGGAACCAGTTCCGAAACAAGCGTGTGCGCCTCTTCGGGACGCGTTTTCTTTATTCGCTCCTTTAACCCCGAACTCCGGCGGCTGAGCAAGGGAAACGTCAAAATTACCGTTTTGTTGTGCCAACTCGAGTCCGTTATCCGTTCACCCGTCGTTGCTGGTTGCTGGTGAACGGATAACGAACTGGAGCTGGTTACTGGTGACCGATCCCCCCGGAGGGTGGCACAGCTTCTAAACTTCGTAGCTTCTCAACTTCCTCGACGCCACCGCCGTCGCTGTCCAACCGATCACCGATGACAGATCACCGATCACCCGTCGTCCTCTGCGTCTCAGTGCCTCCGTGTGATAATTGCCGTATGCCTGTAACTTAGAACTTAGAACTCAGAACTTTGAACTGTCGTTACTCATAACTGCCGTTCCACCGACCACCCGCCGTACCAACATCTCCCATCTGTCCAGGAATGTCTCCAGCCCGAACCGTTCGAGCACATCGGGAGCGCGTTCGGCCATCCTTTTCCGCCGGTCGGCGTCGCTCATCAGGTCTGTGAGCGCCTCCGCCAGAGCGTCGACGTCGCCCGGCGGCACCAGCAGACCGTCCACGCCGTCGCGGATGATCTCACCGGGGCCGGTGGGACAGTCGAAAGAGACCGCCGGCAGGCCGCAGGCCATCCCCTCGGTCAGCGCGTTGGGGAAACCTTCGTAGCGGGAGCTCATGACGAACATTTCACCCGCACGCAGAATCGGATAGGGGTTGGAGAACCGGCCGAGGAGCGATATCCGCCCGCCGAGACCCTCCCGGTCGATCCGTTCCTGCAGGTCCTCCCGGAGCTCACCTTCGCCAAGGATGCCGATCCTCCAGTCCTGCCGAACCTCCTCATCCAGCCGGCCCACCGCCTCGATCAGCATATCGTATCCCTTCTGGTGCGCCAGGCGTCCCATGGTGAGTATCCAGTTTTCATCCTCCATCTGCCGTGCGAGGCGTTCGGCCTCCGGATCATCCAGACGGTCATCGAGCACCACGGGGTTCTGGATGGGGTGGACTTTCTCCGAGGGCAGCCACCGTTCATACCAGGGCGCCATCCCGCGGCTGCAGGTGACCACGGCGTCGGCGAAGGGGAAGGTGACGATCCGCGCGGCGCATGCGAGGGTTCTGAGGTTGGTGAGTCCGGGGTGAACTTGCTCGTTCACGACGACGGGAAACGGCATCCGTTCGGCGATCCGTGCGGCCAGCACACCCAGCACGTTGCACTCGGTCATCACGCCCACGAGGACGTCGGGGGCTATGGTGTGCAGGGCCCGTCGTATGGCGCGATTTTTGACCAGCGTGTTCCACAGCTCGTCGGTGCCCCAGTGGACGCTCAGCGGGTGGATCTCCACGTCCGGATGCACTTCGTAAAATGGCTCCTCGGGGCCGGTGAGCGTCAGGATAGTGACGTTGTATCCCCGCTCGGGGAGACCGTTTGCAAGAAGCGCCGTCACGCGTTCGGCCCCGCCGCAGTGGAGGTTGGGGATGAGGAAGGCGACGCTGGTTGGTTGTTGTGAGTGAACTGATAACAGACTGGAGTGAGTTATGGGGGGCTTATTGTCCATAGATTACCCGATTACCCTGATCCGCGCTTTTGGCCGTGCCGGGACTTCAAGTTGGAGAGTAAAATTATTAGAATCCCAATAGCCAGACTTTAAGACTACAGATACGACATCTCAAACAAAAATCCATGTCACACAATTGCATGAACTGAGGTAAGCGAGCATAATACAGGTGAGTTCAGTTTCAGGAGATCAGCGGTGAACAAAAAGCCAACCCCAATTTTCGTGCTCGGAAAACATCGGTCAGGCACCACTTGGGTACGTGAAATCCTGGGCAATCATCCGGATGTGGCCTCTGTTGGATCCGAGAGTGCCTTTTTCTCCCATGTCATACCAAAATTTGGCCCAATCGAGACTGCAAATGATTTTATTGCTTTTGCGGAAGCTTTTGGAGCGTCTACATTCTTTGGCCGCACCGGGCTGTCAAAGTTCGACCTGTACAGATATGGACCGCTCCCGTTGCCGGTATTCTTCCGGCGTTTCATGGATGATGTTGCCCGTAAGGAGAACTGTCAATTCTGGCTCGATAAAACCCCTGACCACACACTTCACATCAACAGATTACTTCACATCTATAAGGATGCCAGATTCGTTGGTATTACACGAGACCCGGCTGAAGTAGCCCGGTCAAGCCTGAAACTGTTCCACAATAAAAAGCATTTACCCTCCGTACGGAAACGAAAGCTCTTTTTGCTACGGACTGTCTTTCTACGCCAGGCGTATAATAAATATCTGGAAAGGGCGCGAAACCAGTCCAGTCGGGTTTTTCGGATCCATTATGAGGATCTGTTAAATGACACTTCTTCAACCGTAAAGGGCATGTGTGATTTCCTGAATATCAGTTATCACCCTGATATGCTCGATACGGGGGACGCCAACACGAGCTTTTCGTCCGAGCGGGAGAGAAAGCAAACGCTCAGCAACAATGAGGTGAACTGGGTGACTTCCGTCAATTCCGTGCTGCGTTGTTTGCCCACGGCCTTTTTTGATGCAATTCTGGCCGCCAACGCTCTCCGCAGACGTCTCAGTCCCAGGCCACTTCCCCACTGGTTTTACAAATCCAAAAAGCAGGAACTTGGATGGGACTGAGCTACTTTATCTGACTCCTTTGCGGTTTCTGTATTGTTAGTCCCGAAGGGACGGTCTCATACTAACCCGGATATTTCACGAGCCGTCAGTGCGACAGATGTGAGAACAGACAAGGTTGCTCGTGTTCTTACACCGCAACTGCAGGGTGTTCCCACAGATGGCGTGCTGACGGCTCGGTCGGAGACCAAACCGGTGTCTTTGGCAGCTCTGAAAACACCCTGTGCTCAGAAATGCATCTCACATGGTCGCATTATATATCGCTCAAGTTGTTTTTAGAATGGTTTCCGCCTGAGGTTTGTGAAATTTCCGGGTTAAGCGGTCGGGCATAAGTAACCCAAGGATTTGAAAATAGCCCGCTCTCTCAAGCGCCCCTTCGGGACGCGTTTTGTTTGGTGACCCTTGAAACCCCGAACTCCGGCGGCTGACGCCGCCTTCCGCACGCGGCTAC
>JAGXLK010000280.1 GCA_018334735.1 Planctomycetota bacterium
GCCGAATCACAAGGAAAAGCGCCAGGGGAACAAGAAGAACAGGAAAAAGAAGAGGGATGAAGCCATCCGGCGTGATCTTCTTCAAAATCACGCCATAAAACCTGCCGAAACCCGTATAAATTCCCAGTTTTGCCAACCGCAATAAATCGCTGAGGCCGTATAAGATGCCCGATCTCCATGCCTCCGGAGAAAAACCCCTGGTCGATGCCCATTGCCACATCGGGCCCTGCCCCTCAGGGAATCTCAAAATCGATCGGCTTATAAAAGAAATGGGACAGAACGCGGTCTCACTCGCCCTCGTAAGCCCCGCCCGAGCCGATGATGCCATTGCCATCGCCAATGCAAACAATACCATCCGAAAGGCCGTGAATCGTTTTCCCGATCGTATCGTGGGGCTCGGCGCGGTCAGGCCGCAGGAAACAGCGGAAGCGTGTGAGGAAGCCGAACGCGCTCGGGACAAAGGCCTGCACGGTCTCAAAGTGCGACCCATACCCGGCGATTTTCATCTCACCCGCAACCAGCTTGTGCCAATAGCAGAAAAAGCTCTGGAACTGGGCCAGTTTCTCTATATTCAGTCCGGATCGCGCCTGTCTCCAATCCTGAAAGAAACAGCGGCTCTCGCCCGAAAATTCCCGGAACTGCATATTATCTTCAGTTTCCGGAAAAGTCCGCCCGTCGAGACGTTTCCCCCTGACGAGCAACTGGAGCCTGAAAACCTGTTGTTCGACACTTCAAGTCTCAAGTCCGAGAATCTCACAATGCTTTTCCACAAAATCGGCAAACGACGACTGGTTTTCGGCTCCGGCTTTCCCTTCGGCAGCCAGCGGGTGGAACTTTCTAAAGCCTATCGCGCCATCTCATCCGAAGCCGTCCCTTTCGTTTACAGCCAGAATATCTGCTCGGTTCTTTGCGACTGCGGAATTAACATCCCCGCCTGAACCAATCCGCCTTTCGCCTCTTCCGCTTTCCCCTTTTGCCTCGGATTTCCCCTATGCCTAATTCACGGTGTTTGAGTGACAATGTTGGCTGAAATATCAAGAGCCGGAGCACTGTGAGTAAGCTCTCCCACCGAAATGCGGTCCGCGCCAGCCTCGGCATAAGATCCCGCAGTGGCAAGTGTAATCGCCCCGCTTGCCTCCAGAAGCGGACGCTTATCCACTTTACAAATTTCGTTAACGATCTGACGGGCTTTCTCAAACTGCTCTGGAGACATATTATCGAGGAGGATATAATCCGGCTCAGCTTCAAGAACCTCTCGGAGCTCCTGCAGGTTTTCTACTTCCACTTCCACCGGCAGATCTTCAATCATACTTTTCAAGTCCCGCACGATATCTCCGAGATTGTCGCGTGTCCCCGAACTTGTCTCATGGCGACGCATACGGATGTGGTTGTCTTTGATTAAAACCATGTCGTGAAGCCCCATACGATGGTTCGTACCGCCCCCACATCGAACCGCATATTTGTGTAGATGCCGCCAGCCCGGTGTTGTCTTCCTTGTATCGAGGATTTTTGCTCCCGTTCCCTCGATAGCATCGACATAGCGACGTGTGAGAGTTGCCACGCCGCTGAGCCGCTGGAGAAAATTCAGCACAGTTCTCTCCAGTTGCAATATGGCACGTGCTTTGCCCGTCAGGCCGCAGACGGATGTACCAGCATTGACCAGGTCGCCGTCCTCCTGATATTTTTCCAGGACAAGCTCGGCATCGTAGATGTTACAGAGCCGGCGTGCCAGATCCAACCCGCAAATCACCCCGTCTTCTTTGCAAACGAACGAAGCGGTTGCCGTGGCAGATTTGGGGACAAGCGAATTAGTCGTAATATCGTCCCGGCAATGGTCCTCTTCCACAGCAGCGCTAATAAGATCGTCAAATTGCGCCCAATCCATATGGCCTCTCCTTTCACGGCAGCAGAGGTCATTATACACACTGGGTGCCCAGGTCCAAATGCCCTTTTCGAAAAGCTTTCGCCGTGACAAATTTTCCGCGCAACGCGATGTTTGACCGTGACAAAGTTAAAGACTACCCTATACGTTTTACCGATTTCTCATAAGCACGGGAAAGCTGAATTCAAAAAAAGAGTTAACTTCCTCGGGCACAAAATCAGGGAGAATGCCAGGTATGGATCGCCGGAAAACCACACTTTCTGACGGGATTGAAGTCGATTTAATAACGACCCAGACGTTGATTATCGGTTCCGGAGCTGCTGCTTTGAACTGCGCCGAACACCTCCACGAGTTGGGCACAAACGATGTTGTTATAGCAACCGATGAGCTGGGTGGAGGCACTTCAAACAATTCGGGATCGGATAAACAGACTTACTACAAGATCGGCATCTTCGGCGATGTCGCCGACAGTCCTATTGAGTTCGCACATAGCCTCTACGACGGGGGGATGATGCACGGCGACCTGGCGTATGTTGAGGCACTGGGAAGCGCTCCGGAGTTCTTCCATCTCGTCAGAAACGGAGTTAAGTTTCCCTATAACCGCTACGGAGCATACGTGGGTTACAAAACTGACAACGACCCGCGCCAGCGGGCCACCAGTGCAGGTCCTCGGACCTCAATGCAGATGTTCGAACGCTCCCTGGAAAACGTTCGCCAAAACGACACGCCTGTTCTTGATAAACATGAGGTCGTAGCGCTTCTAACAACCGGGGAAGATGAAGAAAAGCGGATAACAGGCGCCGTCGCTCTGAACCTCGATGAACTCGGGGCCAGATCACACGGGATCGTGCTTTTTAACTGTCAAAACGTCGTCCTGGCAACCGGGGGCCCGGGAGAAATGTACGAAACGAGTGTTTATCCACGCGGGCAAATCGGCAACCATGGACTGGCTTTAGAAAAAGGTGCGATTGCCAACAACCTCGGTGAATCCCAGTATGGTCTGGCAAGTACTAATTTTCGATGGAACCTCAGCGGGACATACCAACAGGTAATCCCCTGCTACTATTCCACAGATCCGGGTGGTGGAAATCCACACTATTTTCTCAACGATTATTATCCAAACATGAAACAGGTGGCCTCGAATATTTTTCTTAAAGGGTACCAATGGCCCTTTGACGCCGAACGTCTCCAGAATTTCGGATCGAGCATTGTCGATTACGCGGTCTTTAAAGAACGGATGGCGGGACGGCAGGTGTGGATGGATTTTACACGGAATCCGGTGCCGACAAATGACATGGAGGAATTTTCACTCGAGTGCCTCACTGACGAAGCCAGGCAGTACCTTGACAGATCGGGGGCCACACAACCGACACCGATCATGCGGCTTCAGTACATGAATCCGCTTGCGATTGAAATCTACAAAGACAACGGTATCGATCTTTCCAACGAACCTATTCCGGTTGCCGTCTGTGCACAACACAACAATGGCGGGCTGAGAGGAAATATTTGGTGGGAATCGAATATAAAACACCTTTTCCCCATCGGCGAGATCAACGGAACGCACGGGATTCGGCCGGGTGGTAGCGCTTTAAACAGCGGCCAGGTGGGCGGTCGAAGAGCGGCCCAATATATCAATAATGTCTACGACAGCGAACCTGTCTCACCCTCTGATTTCCTCACATTATGCCATGAGCAAATTTCAGAAGAACGCTCAAACATTGACAGGTATCTCAGCGCCAGCCCGGACGCTTCCACGAACGAGCAGATTCGAACGCAAATCCAAAAAACCATGAGTCGACACGGAGCTTTCTTGCGAAAACGGGGAGATGTGGAAGATGCTCTGAACGACGCCAGAGATCTTTGGGAAAAAATATGTAAAACCGGTATCCGCCTCGATTCCAAAAATGACCTCAATCTCGCTTTCCAGAACGAGCATCTGTGTCTCACACACATTGCGTTCCTCGAAACGATTCGATCATATATTGAGAGAGGCGGTGGAAGCCGGGGTGGATATTTGATCGCCGATCCGGATGCAGAACTTCAGGTTAACAGCCAAAAAGGCTCCGAACTCCCGCATCGCCCCGAAAATGAAGAGATGGGGGAAGAAATCCTCGAAACCGTTCTTGTGAACGGTGAATTTCGTGTGAAGCCAGTTCAGGTCCGCCCTCTCCCCCAGGATGAATCCTGGTACGAAACAACGTGGCGGGCCTGGCGCGACGGAGAGATCTTCCGCAAATCCTGATAACACCCACGAATTTATCTGCTTCTCCCGGTTTGCTTTCAGTGGACAATAAGATCTGCGTTCCTCGTTCACGCCATGGCACTGTATCGATTTGGCCCAGGCTGGTAGTCACGAGGAGCGATCATCCGAACACGGCCGGGCTCGCACCAGACTTCGATCGGAAGCGTGCCGCCCAGATCCCCATCCACCTGCCAGGGAACATCATCGCATGGTGATTGCACGCTGAATCGTTTGCCCCGAGTATATCGAGCGGATCGGCAGGCGTGGAGACATCGAAGCAGAGCCGCCAGAGCGGGATTCCAGATTTCCGCAGGCCCACCAATCTGCGTCACCATAGCATCAAACTCACCGTCTTGGGGGCAGGCCGCAGGAGTAAGCTGGATAGGGCCACCATAGCTGCGCCCATTGCCGATACACACCACATTTCCCCGCTGCGTCAGCGCCTGCCCATCCACCCGGACGCTGATATCCCATTGTGGCAATTGAAACGCCTGTCGGAACAGAAAAGGAATGTAATGAAAGAGGGTCAATTTGCCGCCACGTTTGCGGTGAACGAGATCGACTATATGTGCATCCAGGCCGGCGCCAAACACAGAAATGAAACGGCGATCACCGGCATAGCCGAGATCGTAGGAAACGATCTTTCCATTCAGCAACGTCTGGACCGCGAGAGCCGGGCTGCGGGGGATTCCGAGTTCTTTTGCGAGAACATTGCCAGTTCCTGCCGGTATGATTCCAAGCGCACAAGCATCCAGGTCGG
>JAGXLK010000281.1 GCA_018334735.1 Planctomycetota bacterium
GGGGGGAGCCAGAACTCGCAGCAGCGCTGACATGCCCGGTGCGAGCCCACGCGCTCCGCGACGGAACGGGAGCCGCGGCCGGTGAAAAAGAATTGACAAAATGGCAGGATCACGACCATGTTCGGCTCAAAACCGAGGGGGAAAGTGGCGGTCTACGCGAAAGTATCGAAGAATTGGCCAACCGGTGCGAAGCGATCAGAAATCTCCAGGAACGTCAGCCTTTTCTCTGGGTCAATCCCCACTGGCAACCGGCAAACCAGTGTCTCCACTCCCTTCAAATGTCACACAACGATATCGAAAAGGCGGAAGCACGCTGGCAAAGGTTTGCACCGCTCCTGGAAAAGCTTTTCCCGGAATTAAGAGAAACAAACGGTATCATCGAGTCGGACTTGCTGCCCGCGCCCTCCCTCGCGAAACGAATCTTGCCACCGGATTCTGGCAAACTCATGGTTAAAGCGGATCATGCTCTGCCGGTCGCCGGTTCAATCAAAGCCCGCGGTGGGATCTACGCGGTGCTCCATTTCGCTGAATCGGTCGCGCTGGAAAACGGTCTGCTTGAAAACAAAAAGGACAATTACCTGACATTATCCTCGGATGAAGCCCGGGAGGTGTTCCAGACGTATGCATTGAGCGTCGCCAGCACCGGGAATCTGGGTTTGAGTATCGGCATCACAGGTTCAGCGCTCGGTTTCCCCGTTACAGTTCACATGTCCCACGAAGCCAAAGAATGGAAGAAGGAACGGTTGCGCCACCGAGATGTAAACGTCATCGAACACCAATCCGACTACACCGCCGCCTGCAAAGTGGCGCGTCAGGAAGCCGCCGATAACCCGCGAAATCATTTCATCGACGATGAGAATTCCGTCGAACTTTTCCTCGGCTACGCCACCGCGCTTCCCCGGTTGAAAGACCAGCTGACGCAGGCCGGAATCACCATCGATTCCGAACACCCGCTCTTCATCTACCTGCCCTGCGGCGTGGGCGGCGCACCGGGAGGAATCACATTTGCCGCACGTCACGTCTTCGGAGACGACGCTCACTGCTTCTTTGTGGAACCGGTCGATGCGCCGTGTATGACTCTCGGGCTCCTCTCGGAGCGCCATTCCGATACGTCGATCTACGCTCTCGGATTGGACCTGGAAACAGACGCCGACGGGCTCGCGGTATCCAGACCCTCTCGTCTTGTGGGAAAACTGATGGTTCCCTTGCTGAGCGGATGTTGCACAATGGAAGATGAAGCGATGTACCGCCACGTCCTGGACCTCTACGAAACCGAAAGCATTGAAGTCGAACCATCCGCCGCAGCCGGCTGCGCTGTGCCACGAATGCTCCTTGAGACCGATGCGGGCCGTCAGTATCTCGAACAACACGCCCTGACGCCGTGTTTGCCGAATGCCACACACCTCGTCTGGACGACCGGCGGGCTTTTTGTGCCTCCGAAACAACATCAGCACTTCCGCGACATCGCCCGGAAACAAAAGAAGAGGTAGGTATCGACGATCAAGAATAGCATTTTCCGGCATCCGAGTGGTACGCATCTGGCGCCTTTTGCATCGGCCATTGAGAACTTACCTGTCATTGCGAGGCAGCGTAGCCCCGGCGATTTCGTTGTTGGGCCAAAAAACGACGAGATTGCTTCGTCACTGCGTTCCTCGCAATGACCGGGTGGCGTCTACCTGCCGTTGGGAGGGGTTAGTATGTCTGTATGAAGTACATTATCCTTAGCCCTTCGGGCTGACGCGTCATTATGAAGTATCCTTCCGTGATTTACGATGACATCGGCGTTGCATTAGCTGTCCACGCTCACATGTCATTGCGAGGCGTTCCGCGCAGCGGGACGCTGCGGCAATCTCGCTGTTCCTGTTCAACAAGAAGCAGTAAACCATGGCAAAACCAATGTGGGTATACATTATGACCAACAAAAGCAATACAACTATCTACACAGGTGTAACGAACAGCCTCCATCGCCGAGTACATGAACATCGCACGGGGAAAGGCAGTAGCTTCATCAAGAGGTATAAGATTCGGAAGTTGGTGTATTACGAGTTCTACGAGAAACCGCAACGCGCAATTGAGCGAGAAAAACAAATCAAAGGTGGTTCACGTAAGACTAAGATTCAACTCATCGAAACCGTTAATCCGCAATGGGAAGATCTTTACGATGAACAGTCGGCCGACATTACGCCGATTGAAGCATAACGACGAGATTGCTTCGTCACTGCTTTCCTCGCAATGACCGCATATGGGTCACATGGAGGCAAAGCTAACTGTCAAACCAAAGAAGGAACAAAAATGGATCAGAAAGCCCTCGTTTATAAAGGATCCCCCCCGGACCATTGTTGCTGCGATAGCACCCTGCGGATTTTACCAAAAGGCGAATTCGCCGCCTTTTTCATGACCGGCGGCCCCCGAGAACCAGAAATCCGAAATCATATCGCGCTCTGCCGTTCCACCAACCCCGGACTCGCCTGGTCTCACGAACCGGAAACCGTTCTCCGGCGCGATGACCGGGCGTGTCTCCTCTCTGAAGTATATGTCGACGACGACCGCATCGTTGTCCAGGTCACCACCCACGATGGCAGTTTCGGAGACTGGCGCAATTTCACCATTGAAAGTCGCGACAACGCTGAGACCTGGAGCGAACCAGAACCTTTCGATCCCCTGCCGCAACGCGGATTCGTCCGCAATCGTTATGTCGCTTCCTGGGGCGAGTGGTACCTGCCGATTCAACATTATGAACCCGACGGAAATGCGGAGGTCGCCCCCCAGACCGACGGTTCGTTCAAACGCCCCCGCAACGGGGTTCTGATAAGTTCCAACCGGGGCCAGTCGTGGGCAAAATCCGAAACCGTAACCGATGCGAACGCCTGGGCAGAAAACAATGTCGTCGAACTCTCCGACGGATCCATGGCCATGCTCATCCGTTCGGACGGCGCAGGTTGTCTGATGCGCGCGGATTCCGAGAACCGCGGACGCACCTGGACCCCACCGCGTTCGACCGATATCCCGAACCCCGGAAGCAAGGCGCGACTCCACCGTTTCAGTGACGGACGTATACTGCTCGTTCACAATCCCAATCCGGAAACGGCCCACCCCAACACCCGCCCGCAGGCCGCCTGTCAGCGCAATCCGCTTTCAATCTGGATTTCCGACGACGATATGTGCACGTGGGGCTACAAACGCGAGCTTACAGATTTCCCCGGAATGCTCGCCTACCCCGATGGCATCATCGACGAAGAGAACAACATTCTGCACATCGCCTTCGACTACAACCGCCACGACGTCATCTACTGGGGCGCCGAACTTCCGAGCTAAGTACTTCGTACGCGCCAAATCTCGGATGTTGTTCAAGTTTTTTCGTCTCAAGGGTACGATTCACCGTACCCCATGCTGCAGCAATTGACGCGGACCTTCAGACCGCGATGGGTTCGCGCACTGACACGTTAAACTTAATAGTCGACGGCAACGTACGCTAAATGGATACGGCCCGTCTATGGCACTATTCGACCTCTGTCCGACAAACCAGCGCACGAAATATGTCAGGAAGGTAGCTGTAAAACCTCGAAACAGATTAATGTGGGCTGAAAGTCCACCGCATATCATATCGAACACCAATGCGGGCCTGACGACTCGGTCCACAAGCTACAGAGCCTGTGCTACATGCGTTTTTCAGGAATGCGAGCTTTGCCGCTTATCCTGTGCTTTGTGTGTTTCCCGACGCAACGGACCGCTGAAGCGGTCCACTCCGAGCACGTTCCAGTGATTTGCACGTTCCGGGAGCTATTGCAAGCCGCGAGATCAACGTCAGGTTCGTAGTGAGTCCCTTCAGGGGCTCGGTCGTTTTTCTGTTTGTTTTGCTTCACCTTGTTTCCGGGGAGGAAATGGGGGCATGAAACCTGCGAGACTCTGGGCCGGCGAATCAGCCTCGGAACAGAATGCTGGAGCCGGCCACCCCGGATCCCCGTCCCCTGACCTGAAAACGCTGGAGGTCCTCGCAGCCGGGCCGTTGACAGGCATCTTGCCTGCCATACTGAACGGGCCAACATCTCGCGGCCTGGACTGCTGGAAAGCCCCGTTACAGTAGCGCAGACATCTTGCCCGCCAGCGGACTGGACTTCAGAACTGCTCTGCGGGGCTGGAGTTCAGAACGCGGCTCATCAGCCGACAGATCTCCCGGCAAAACAGCAGAACGACCAACGGCATCTCCGCCTCGGCGATGCGGACCTACAGCTCTCGAGCATTGTCCGAACTCGCAACAGCTCTCGGCTTCTGAAAACTTGCCAGAATATACCCCGCTCTCACGTATCCGGGATGCCGCATACATGTAGGGCGTGATCGCCGAGCGCGCCCTGCCGTCTGATGCCCTGAAAGGGCAGCATATAATAGCCCGGGGTGCAGACGGCTGAAGGTCGTCGCAGCCCTGGGGTACAGGTACGCCTGAAAAGAGGGTGGGCTGAAGGTCCACCACAAAACGACGGAAGACAAACAGGAAAAGGAAAACGACAAAGCGGTGGCAAGCCACCGCACTCCAAAACGAACGGCTGGCACAGCGGCGCCCCCTGTGGGGGATTCGTTGGGGGCAGAGGTGCCTGCCATTTTGAATCTCATCTGCATTGGCATACCCCCTTCCATGTAGTCCACCGCGACTCGCGGCCGCCGCACTTCACAGCCGGCTGCGCTGGTGGGGTTCATGCACGAACCGGGGGTGATACGATTGTCAGGCACACACCCCATTCGGTTTCGGATCAAACGGTAACGACTCCGGGTCTAACGACCCGGTCCACAGGCTGGAGAGCCTGTGAAAGCGGCTATCGGCCGCTACCTTACCCTCAAAAAGGCGTCGCAGGCTCATTTCTTCCCACCCCTCACCCCCAACATCTC
>JAGXLK010000282.1 GCA_018334735.1 Planctomycetota bacterium
CAGGCTCGTCTGCAAATCGCGCAGAACGTCCGCTGCAAACCCAAGCTCCTCGAGCCGCATGCGTTTTGCTTCAGGGTCGAAAAGCCGGATTGCCACCCGTTCACCGTGATTCGTCGGGAATGTGCTGACCCGCAATCCCAGGTTGTCACCGTATTTTCCACCGGCCGCCCCCCCTTCCTGGGGTAAATCGGTTCGGTAAGTCAACAGACCCGCCATTACCTTGCAGCGTGCAACGATATTTGGTTGCAACCGCCCCTCCAGGACACAGAAATCGTGCATCACTCCATCAAGCCGGAGGCGTACTTTCAGTTCGTTGGCCGTAGGCTCAAAATGCAGGTCACTTGCGCGCAATTCAACGGCGGTGTAAATGAGCTGGTCCACCAGTTGAGGTACACCTTCGGGCCCACGCTCGGCAAGAGCTGCAATTTCTCGCTGTATAGCTCTGTTCTGACTGGATGTCGGTGTCTTTTGCCCCATTCCACCTCCAGCAGCAACAGGATTCGTTTCCACTGAGCTTCTATCATGGTAACACAAATCGGTCAAATAACATATACCCCGATCGTTTTTCATTATAACTTTAACGAAAACACTTCGTGGGGACAAGACTTTCTCCTGAAGCACACGGATTTCCCCATTCCACTTGCCGACTCGCTCGGAACTTGTATAATCCGATGCTTCGTCAGGTCCATCCGCATTTCATCCAGTTTTTTGTGATTGCATAAAAATTGCTACTGCCGCGGGCTCAGTTATCCCGTATTGACAGAGTAAACCTTCGTCTCCAATCATTCAATTCCTCCAGCTTCAGGAGCCCAGATATGAAGATTTCGATTGTGTCGTACTCGTTCCACGGCCTGCTGCAAAACGAAATGATCAATATTTACAGTTATCTCGAAAGCGTACGCTATCGCTATGATCTGGATGCCGCCGATATCTGGAGCGGAATGATCGAGAGTCTCGACGAAGATTACCTCAAACGAGTCCGGGAAGCTCTGGATGAACGGGAACTCGGCCTTGCCAACCTGTGTGTCGACGGAGCCCACCTGTGGGAAGACGATCCAGAAGATCGAGAAGAACATTACAAGCTCGGACTCAGGTGGCTGAACGCCGCCGAAATCCTCGGAGCCAACACCATCCGCATCGATATGGGCGGAAGTGGTGAACAACTGACCGACGAACAGTTTGAGTACATCGTCAAACGTTACCGTGAATATGCCGACCGAGCTCAGGAAGGTGGATACATGGTTGGACCGGAGACCCACTGGGGGCCGTCCCTGACAGTCGAAGTCCAGAAAGCAGTCTATAATGCGGTTGACAATCCGGCGTACGGAATACTGCTCCATATCGGCCACTGGAACGGCGGGCCAGAAGAACAGAACCGCGGGGACGAAATGGCCGCTCCATGGGCAATGCACACACACGTTGCCGCAAACATTGCGGCTGACGGACCGGAAGATAAAATGCGCATGATGCGGGAAGCGGGTTACGACGGGTACTGGGGCGTGGAACATCACTCCGCCCAGAACGAATACGCCGAAGTCGAATGGCAACTCGCCGTCGTGCGCAGAGCTGCCAAACGACTGCAGGCCGGTGAATAGGCCGAATATCCCCGATTCTGGAAGGGAATCGAAGCTACTTTCAAGCAGAACTCTGAAACAAAAGGAATATGAAATGGAGCCCATCAAACTCGGTATCATTGGCGTAGGACAAATTGGGAAACGCCACCTCGACCGCTACGCGGACATACCCGGCGCCGAAATGGTAGCCGCCGCGGATATTGATGAAGAAGAACTCAACCGCGTTGCCGACCTCCACGATATCCAGCACCGTTACACAGACTTTCGAAAATTATTGGAGCGGGACGATATCGATGCCGTCGACGTCTGTCTTCACAACAATTACCACATGCCCGTAACAGTCGAGGCACTGCGGGCGGGCAAGAACGTCTACTGCGAGAAACCCATGGCCGGCTCCTACACGGATGCCCTTAGAATGCTGCGCACCGCTGAAGAGTGTAATCAAAAGCTCAGCATCCAGCTCTTCTCACTTTTCAGCAAGGAAACTCGTATCGGCAAACATCTCATCAACGAAGGTCATCTCGGCGACATTTACCACGCCCGCTCCACCGGCTACAGGCGTCGAGGACGGCCCTACGTAGACGGTTACGGCACGGAAACTTTTGTTCAAAAGAAAACCGCCGCCGGCGGGGCACTTTACGATATGGGTGTCTACCATATCGCCCAGATACTCTATCTGATCGGCCTGCCGGAAGTGGAACGTATCAGCGGGAAAATCTACCAGAAACTCGACATGGATGCCGAGCGCCGGGAGAAAAGCGGTTACGACGTCGAGGAACTGGGACTTGGTTTTGTCAAGTGCGAAGATGAGCTCACTATCGACATCATGGAATCCTGGGCCATCCACCTCGATCCTTTCGAAGGCAGCTGCGTGGTGGGCACCGAAGGCGGATTGCGCCTCAATCCCTTCAGTTTCCATACTACAATGAGCGATGTCGAAGCGGATACCACATTCGACCTGAATGGCACAAGCACGCGCTGGCATCGTCTCCGCGCGGACGAAGACGCCTATGACTCATCCCAGCATCACTGGATCGCCGCTCTCCAGGGACGCGTCGATCTTCTCCCCACGGCCAAAGTGGCCCTTCGAACAATGCTGATCAGTGAGGGCATTTATCTCTCCGACAGACTTGGCCGGGAAGTCAGTGCGGCCGAAGTCGTGGAAGCCTCTGAATCGACGGCGGTGGAGATCTGAGCGGTCTTTTCACCTCTCATCAGCTACTGTCTTGCGTCAAAACCAAGCGGAACGTGAGGCAGTCCTCTCAGGCATCTCGAAGGGGAAAATAAGAGATTCTCTGATTGTAACCCGCATAAACTACGATAAGATCGTTATTAATTACAATTTCGGTCGAACCTTATCGTGAGAGAAGAGAACTTCGCCGGGAAGCTTTTGGAGCCGAAAGGGGTAAAGGAATGCCAACCGATATAGAAGAACTGCTGGGAGATGAAGCGTCGGATCTGCTCAACCATACCTGCGAGACGATCCCTCAGAAAGATCTCAATCTTCCGGGACCGGATTTTGTCGATCGCATCTGCAAAAGTTCCGATCGGAACAACCGCGTTCTGAGAAATCTTAACTGGCTTTTCAAAACCGGTCGCCTTGCCGGGAGTGGATACGTATCTATCCTGCCCGTGGATCAGGGTATTGAGCACACGGGAGGCTCGGCCTTTGGGCCAAATCCGGATTACTTTGATCCGGAGAACATCATCCAGCTCGCCATGCAAGGCGGGTGCAACGGCGTCGCCAGCACCATGGGCGTGCTCGGGGCCGTCGCGCGGGACTACGCCCACAAGTTCCCGTTCATCGCCAAGCTTAACCACAACGAATTGCTGACCTACCCCAAGACATACGACCAGCGTTTCTTCACGACCGTGGAACGAGCGTGGGATCTCGGAGCCGCCGGGGTTGGAGCCACAGTCTATTTCGGTTCCAAAGAATCCGCTCGCCAGATCGAAGAGGTGGCTGAAGCCTTCGCACGCGCCCACGAATTCGGAATGTTCACAGTGCTCTGGTGCTACCTGCGGAACACGAAATTCAAAACCGAAGAGGAAGATTACCATCTTTCCGCGGATATGACCGGCCAGGCCAACCATCTGGGTTCGACGCTCCAGGCGGACATCGTCAAGCAGAAACTCCCTGAAATCAACCGCGGATTCCTCAAACTCGACTTCGGGCGCACACACGATGCGATGTATGGCAAGATCTGCACCGACCATCCGATCGACATGGTCCGCTACCAGGTTGCGAACTGCTACATGGGACGCGTCGGTTTCATCAATTCCGGTGGAGCCTCCCGCGATAACGATTTTCAGGAAGTCACCCGCACAGCCGTCATCAACAAACGCGCCGGCGGAACCGGCCTGATCACCGGCCGGAAAGCGTTCCAACGGCCGCGTGAAGAAGGGATCAAACTTCTGAACACCGTCCAGGATATCTACCTGGATGAATCAATCACGCTGGCGTAATTCACCCACGGGCGTTGACACATGAGCGGACTGGACTTCAGACGCAGTCTGGAGTTCAGAAAGCGGACCAGTTTTGAAGAGTTCAGCCGTGCTTGGCCCCCCAGGCGGGCCGTCGTTTGCCGTCGATCGTTGGCTTTATCCGTTTGATCGCAGCACGGACCGCTGAAGCGGTCCACTACGAGCACGTTTCACTGATTTGCACGTTCCCGGGGTTATTGCAAACTGAAATATCAATGTCAGGTTCGTAGTGAGTCCCTTCAGGGCTCGCTCGTTTGTCTGTCTATCTGTCGTTACAGCTTCCGGGGACGGGATAAGAGGGTTGAAAATCCAAAGATGGTTTGGATCAGAAGGCGCTTTCAAAGTTAGAGCCTGTGTCGCGGGCCCAATACCCCGTCCCCTGATGGCATATTCCGATACTTGCCCGCCTCAAGTCCCCCTTCGGCCGCCGCATGGCGGACTCAGCTGAACTCGAGTCTCATTTACGCGGGCGAATAAACCCCATGGGGAGCGTTATATTTTGAAGTATCCAGGCGGCTCCCAGCCTCCCCGGGATGCCCCACCTCCCGGGTTGTCCCTGTTTAGCCTGAAAACCCAGCCACATAGGTCATTGCGAGTCCATAGGAAGATGGGCGAAGCAATCTCGTCGTTTCCTGGCCCAACAGCGACATTGCAGCGGCGCCCCGCCCGGCGGGTCGCCTCGCAATAATATGTGAGTCTGAAAGGGCAGGTATCGGACGGTAAACACTTATCCCGCGTTAGCTGGACGGGAAGGTCTCACGTTTTTGTGTCAGATTCTCGCAAACTGCACAAGAAAGCCAACAATCGCCGGG
>JAGXLK010000283.1 GCA_018334735.1 Planctomycetota bacterium
AAAGCATTGGTAGAAAATGGGATACGACAAGACAGGGGGCAATATATGGGCTTAGCGCGGCTTTTGCCCCCCTGAAAAACCGCGCTAAGGAGAAAGGGATTGTTGCGAGTTGGTGACGGCCGGAAAGAAACTTGCCGCACATATGTGTTTCGTGGCGACGAACCGAGTTGACCCCGACCGGTGATATGATATTCTGCACAAAAGTGTGTGTGGAGGTTGACTTTCCGTTATAACAATTTCTTTACATAATCACGTAGGCGGATTGTGCAGAATGTATTAGGGAAACCATTAGGATCTACAGGAGGAAAACATGCAGCTGTCAGAGTATCAAAAAGACTTCATCATCAGTGCTTATTCCCGGTATGAAAGTTTTCGGGACACGGACGTGTATAACGAATACTATAAGTGGGAGGAACTGGAACATCTTAATGAAGAACTGCAGGATGTTTCGATCAATGCGGAAACCATCTCCGATATTGTTGACTGCCTAAAAGAGGGCAATCCCAACCAGGGTAGCTTTGTTTATTGGGGCAGTTTGGATGATCTGGCAAATGTTGCGGAGGAGAATCCGGAGCTGATGGCGGAGGCTGTCAAAAAGCTTCTTGATGAGGATCAGGCGCTGGAAGAGCGGATTCGTGAAGTCAAGGAAACCCTTGTTGCCCGGCTTCTTCCTGAACCCGCGGTCCGGTCCCGGTGTCTCGAGGTCTTCTCCAGTTCAGTGCTGGAAGTCCACAGTTACGGTCGGGAGAAATGGGGAACCTACTGCACAGACGACCGTGTCCGACTGGTGATGGGAAGTCTGATTGTTTGCACTATCCACGAGGGTGGGGTGTGGCTGACGCTCGACAAGGAAAAGGTTGAGAAACTTCGGCCGCAACTGGAGGAATCATCGGAGTGGGAATGGGATACGGGAGAGCATGGAGAATACTCAGCGGTTCCGTCGGTGAACGGATATTACATGCCTGAGGAAAACCTTGACCTCTGGGGGGACATTAAGGACGCGCATTTCTCCTTTTTCGAAAAGGTGGCTGACAAATACGAAAAGCTGCCTGAGGACAGCCAGAAAAAACACGACCCTGAGGTTTTGAACTACTTGAGGGAGGAGCTTGATAGGGATATCCCATCTCCGAAATACGGCAACAACTGCTGGCTGGTGGCGCCGGGGCGGGAAGCGAGGCTCTGGGACGAGATGTACGAAGAGGGGTTCATTGGGCTGGGTTGGGACAAGATCGGTGACTTCACGCAGTACGATGATCAGGAGGAGTTCGAGCGGGCGATTGCCGAGGCCTACGATTCCACCAGCGTTCCTACGAATAACGCTAAGGCGTGTTACGAATTTATTTACGAGATGGAACCGGGTGACCGCCTCATTGCGAAACAGGGCGGCTCGACTTTGCTCGGCTACGGCGAGGTGTTGTCTGACTACCGGTATTTAGAGTCCCGAGATGAGCATAAGCACGTGCGGGATGTGTGCTGGACTCAAAAGGGCGAGTGGACGATGCCGGAAGGCTCACAGTTGCCGCTAAAGACCCTTACCCCGTGCAGTGAGAAACAGGCCAACGAATATCTTGAGATTATCAAAAGCGGTTCAGACGGTGGCTCAGCCAATTACTTCTGGATAACCGCAAATCCCAAAATATGGAAAGTCGAGAAGCTCAAGACCGACCAGTCTATCTTTTATACTGCATACAACAAAAAGGGCAATAAAAGGCGCATCTTCTCGAGTTTCCAGAAAGCTAAACCGGGGGATAAGACCCTTTTCTATGAGGCCACTCCGACCAAAAGGGTTCTCATGATCGGCGAGGTGACGCGGGGATTGCATCCCGAACAACCGGCCGACAGAGATAAGCCCGTCGAGGGCATTACGGTCAAGTATATGGAGGACCTTGCTCCTATCGGGTGGTCCCAAGTGACCGATGTCGAAGAGCTGGAAGACAGTGCTCCGGTGCGAAATCAGGCGCAGGGCAGCCTCTTTGAACTGTCTGAAAAGGAATACGAAACCATCCTTGCGCTGGAACTGGACCAGGACGGGGCGGGTGCGGTGGTCTGGGGCGAGATGGAAGCCGATCACGCCTACGATTTTGAGGGCCATTTTGAGATCAAGGAGCTTCACTTTCCCCCCGACCAGAAAGCCGAACTCGAGAACAACATTTCGAATTCCCTCAGGATCGGAAAGCACATCATCCTGACGGGACCGCCGGGGACCGGCAAATCGAAACTGGCCAAGGAAATATGCCGGTTCTACACGGGAGACGGCGATGGATTTTGCATGAACACTGCCACCTCGGACTGGTCGACGTTCGATACCATCGGTGGATACCGTCCGGAGGACGACGGGACCCTCTCTTTCCGGAGCGGGCTTTTCCTGAAATGTTTTAAGGACCAGAAATCCTTCCGGACACGCAACCGCTGGATGATTATCGATGAGATCAACCGGGCGGACATCGATAAGGCATTTGGATCCCTGTTCTCCGCCCTCACGGGCGATAACATCACGATACCGTTTGAGGTGGCCGCCGATACGATTGAGGTCGTCGGCGCCCCGTGGTCTGAGATGGAGGTGGAGAACAGTCGGTTCGTGATCCATCCTGACTGGCGTATCATCGCCACGATGAACACCTTCGATAAGGCGTCGCTTTACGAGATGAGTTACGCGTTCATGCGGCGTTTTGCGTTTATCCCGGTTGGGATTCCGGAGACGATCGATGCGGAACTCATCCGGGGATACCTCGAAGTCTGGCATGAGGATCCAGCCGAGACTTGGCACAAGGGAAGGTCGGCCGACGAAATACTCCCGGGGTTGTGGCAGACCATCAACGATACTCGAAAGATCGGGCCGGCGGTCGTGCGGGACATCTACGATTTTGTTGGCCAAAACGGGGATCTGATCGATGCGCTGATTCTGTTCGTTCTCCCGCAGTTCGAGGGGCTACTGGACGAAAAGATCATAGGGTTTATCAGGGACGTAGATTTGCCAAACCAAAAGGGCCGGCTACGGAACTTCTGCGCTGACTTCTTCGGCATTAACGAAGATCGGTTCAAGGAGGCGGAGTGAAGACCAGCCAGACACAGCTTATCAACGACATCGCGGATGATTTCACTCACTACCTGAAGGCGGGGGGGGACAAGTTCTTCAATTTTTCCACCTATTCCCGCGAAATCGATCCGAACCTCAACATCGATCGGATCGAAAAGCTGCTCCGGATTCACTTTGTCCTGACCAGGAAGGGCGACGCCGCCAGGGCGGGAGTAATTGACTTTGTCCGGGAGTTGCCCCGGCGCGTGCGACGGATAAAAACTACCGTCAGCCATCGTAAGGACCTGTTTCACGGGGAAGTGAGAGGGCGGATCGACTGGAAGGGCACTATCGGTTCGCGGTATGCGCGGAACCCCCGGAACAAAAGCATATTTGCCTGTTCCCAGCGGGAAAAGAATTACAACATCGATGAGAATCTGGTGCTGAAGAAACTCCTTCAGGTGGTGCACAGCATCGTTTACGGTGAACTTGAACCCGCCATCAGACACGGCTACCGCTGGGTGTCGAACTGGGTGGCCGATGGGCGTAAGTTGCAAAGGACTCTGGAGCGGATCTTCCTGCGGAACGTGTACCTGCGCCGAATTGATCTGGCGGACGTTCGGGTCACTGAGCGGATGATCAGTAAGGCGAAAAAGTCGCGGCAGCCCCTTTACCGCGAAGCGGCTCATCTGCTGGCGCGTTATCGCCGGCTCATGAATTACGAGTTTGAACCGGACGAAGCCCGGGAACTGCTCAGAAACACGTTTATCCAGCCGGACAGGGCCGAAGTCCTGTTTGAGCTGTATTGGATCATCAAGATCATAAAGCACTGCGAATCGCGTTCCGGTGCCGGCGAGATCACTTTCAACATTATCGAACCGGGGAAGAACGTTATTGCCGAATGGGAGAATGGGGGTTGCACTTACAGGCTGTACCATGACTCGACAGGAGATTTTGAGTTCAGCGAAAGTGTTTTCGATCTGTTGCGGGTTACGGACAGTGAGGACAACTATGTCGGTCGAGAAGTCAGAGTTCTGGGCAAGCTGGAGGAGATGGTGAAGCTAAAAAGCGATTCTCTGTGGGGCGGACGGCCGGACATTCTGCTGGAGAAGAGAGGGCCGGAAGGAAAGATTGAGGCCCTCATGATCGGCGAGGTCAAGTATACCGATAAGGCCGACTATGCCATTCAGGGGCTCAGAGAACTGATCGAGTACATCGCCCTGATCAAGGATGCAGAGGACTACGTTGTACCGTTCGATGATTTGTTCGAAAAGATGCGTGGAATCCGGGGATGTCTGTTTCTGGACAGCTACGATGGCCCAGCGATAGAGGAGGATTCCGCCATCGGGGTTATAACATTCGGAGAGGAGCTTCCGGAGGAGTTTCTGGCACTGTAAAGTGGCGGGGGAGGTATTGTCGAAGGTTGTGGATGAGAAGCGGGGACGCATCCTGTTGTGTCTCCTTTATGCGGCTTCGTTGACTTCGATTCCGTCCTTGAATTCCACACCGGCAATGACCTTATCAATCAAATCGTAGCCGTTTATCCTTCGCCACCTTTTCTCCGCCTCCCTGATACGCTATAGGAGTCGGACCAGAGCAAATCGAGTGTATGGAAGCAGATATGACAAAAAGACCCCTCTATATGACCGTTAGAACGGGTTTTCGGGGGGGTGTTTTCGGCGGCTAAGGGGTACGGCATCTGTACCACAGAGAGCACAGAGGACACAGAGCCACGGCTGGGGATGGGGTGACGGCCGGACGGCAACGGCAGGGGGCCTACCACGAAGGGCACGAAGAGCACGAAGGACGGCGGTTGTCTGTGATGGGGGGGCGGACGGGGAGGCT